>NZ_JBFUCL010000015.1:0-21873 GCF_056405255.1 Agromyces sp. P1_H4
CCTCGGCTCGTCGGGCCTCGAGCCGCTGGGGCTCCCCGACGTCGCCGATCGGGTCAGCCACGCGCTGCCCGACGTGCTCGGCCGCGACCGCGCACGGTTCGCCGGCCGGCACACGACCGTCGTCGGCGCCGGCCACTCCGCTGCCAACACGCTGCTCGCACTGGCGGAGCTCGCCGAGCACGAGCCGGACACCCGCATCACCTGGCTGATCCGAAACGCGAGCGCGGTGCGCGTCACCACCTCCGACGACGACGGACTCGCCGCTCGCGCCAACATCGGCCGCCGCGTCGACGCCCTTGTGGCCTCAGGGCCCATCGCGGTCGTCGACCGCTTCGAGATCGTGCGGCTCGGGCGCACCGACGAGGGCGTGCGACTCATCGGCGCCCGCGACGGGCAGCTCATCGAGCATCGCACCGACCTCGTGGTGAACGCCACCGGCTTCCGGCCGAACCTCGACATGCTCCGCGAGATCCGCCTCGAGCTCGACGACATTGTCGAGGCGCCCCGGCGTCTCGCGCCCCTCATCGACCCGAATGTGCACACGTGCGGCACCGTCGAACCGCACGGCTTCGCCGAGCTGCAGCATCCCGAGCCGAACTTCTTCCTGGCCGGCATGAAGAGCTACGGCCGCGCGCCGACGTTCCTGCTCGCCACCGGGTACGAGCAGGTGCGCTCGATCACCGCTTGGCTCGCCGGCGACACGGCGGCGGCCTCCCAGGTCCAGCTCGAGCTGCCCGCCACGGGCGTGTGCTCGACGAGCCTCCCCGCCGACGGGGCATCGTGCGGCACCGACGCGACAGCCGCGTTCACCTGCTGCTCGTAAGATGCCCGCGAACCCGCGCACCGCCTCCCCCGAACCCGCCTCCAGCGCTCACGAGGACTCATGACTCCGACCGACACCCCCACCGTCCTCTTCGTCTGCGTGCACAACGCCGGTCGATCGCAGATGGCCGCCGGCTACCTGAAGGCCCTCGGCGGCGACCGCGTCGAGGTGCTCTCGGCCGGCTCCGAGCCGAAGGACGAGATCAACCCGGTGGCCGTCGAGGCGATGGCCGAGGAGGGCATCGACATCGCCGGCAACACGCCCAAGATCCTCACCGTCGACGCGGTCAAGAAATCCGACGTCGTGATCACCATGGGCTGCGGCGACGCCTGCCCCATCTTCCCCGGCAAGCGCTACGAGGACTGGGAGCTCGACGACCCGGCAGGCCAGGGCATCGACGCGGTGCGGCCGATCCGCGACGAGATCAGGCAGCGCATCGAGGCGCTCCTGCGCGAGCTGTTCCCCGAGGCCGCATCGGCCTGACCCGCTCACGCGGGGATCAGCTGGTTGCCGCTGCGCAGCACCCTCGGGTCGCACACGGCCTCCGCGTCGAGCGCGACGACGCCACGCACGTGGAACGTCCACGACTCCCCCGGCAGCAGAGTGACGAGCCCAGAGTCGACGGATGCCGCCGGTTCGACCTTGTCGATGAGCAGCGTCACGTCGCGCACGAGCGTCGCGCCCGCGGTGACCGTGACGGCGAAGCCGCCCTCCTCGGCACCGACCTCCACCTCGAGCTGCGGATCGGCGAGGGCGCTGTCGCGCGGCTCGGCGAAGTACCAGAGGCCGCGCACGCCGCTCAGCTCGGCGATGAGCAGCTCGCCCGCGGCATCCGTCGCCTCGGCGAGCCCATCAGGCACCTCCACCGTCTCGGACGACCGGGGTGCGACCGCGACGGCAGCGAACGCACGTCGACGGACTGAGCCGTCGAAGCCGCGCAGCTCGAAGTCGAGCCGGCCCTGCCATTCGTCGTCCGTGTCGTTGCCGATCACCGCGGCCAGGCCGTCGCCCCGCGGCTGCACGGTGACGACGCGCGGCGCGAACGCGTTGCGGACGGCGTGGAACAGCGGCTTCTCACGGCCGTCGCCGTCGACCGCGGCCCACGACGTGACCGGCCAGCAGTCGTTCAGCTGCCACACGACGGCGCCCGCGGTGCGCGGCGCGTGCGAGCGGTAGTGCTCGAGYGCGCACGAGATCGCATTGGCCTGGTTCAGCTGCATCGCCCAGTGCCAGGTCTCCATGTCGGCGGGCACGCGGTAGTGCCGAACGAGCCCGTCGGTGAGCTTCACGTTGCCGTCGATCGCCTTCTGGTGCACGATCATGCCGGGCGACTCGGGCGTGAGCGGGTCGTCGCTGATCGCACGGGTGAGCGTCGACCAGGCCGGCGGGCCCTGCCATCCGAACTCGGCGACGAAGCGCGGAGCGGTGTCGCGGTAGTGCGGCCAGTCCTTCTGGTTCCAGAGGTCCCAGACGTGCATGGTGCCGTGGCGTTCGTCGTTCGGGTGCTCGCCGCCGGGGCTGAACGGGCTGCCGGGCGCGTACGGCACGTGCGGCGCGAGCTCCTCGATGAGGCTCGGGAACAGCTCGTGGTAGTAATAGGCGCCCCACGTCTTCCCGTCGAGCCGGAGCTTCCAGCCCCAGTCCTCGTAGCCCCACAGGTTCTCGTTGTTGCCGGTGAGCAGGCACAGCGAGGCGTGGTGCGCGAGGCGCACGATGTTCTCGCGGGCCTCCGCCGCGACCTCCGAGCGCAGCGGCTCCTCCTCGGCGTACGCCGAGCACGCGAAGAGGAAGTCCTGCCAGGTGAGCAGTCCGAGCTCGTCGCAGAGCTCGTAGAACGCGTCGGCCTCGTAGATGCCGCCGCCCCAGACCCGGATGAGGTTCAGCCCGGCGGTGCGCGCCTGCTCGAGCCGCTGGCGGTAGCGGGCGCGGTCGACCCGCACCGGGAACGCGTCGTCGGGGATCCAGTTCGCGCCCTTCACGAACACCGGCCGGTCGTTGACGATCAGCTGGAACGGCGTGCCGTCGGCGTCGGGCTCGGCGTTCCAGCGCAGGTCACGGAAGCCCACGGTGCGATGGGTCGCGTCGATCACCTCGTCCGAATGGAGCCGCACGTCAACGACGTAGAGAGGCTGATCACCGTAGCCGGCGGGCCACCAGCGCTCGGCGTTCCGAAGATGGAGGCGCACACGCGCCCGGCCGCCCACGACCTCGACGACGGCCGAGCGAACCTCCTCGAGGCCCGGGCCGGCCACGGCGACGGACACGAGCAGCGGTGGTGCCTCGATGACCCCTGGGGCGTGCGCGACCGCGACGTCGGCGACGACGAACCCGCCCGGTCCGTCGGCCTCGGCCCGCACCCGCACCTCCTCGAGCCGGGCGACGGACCACGACTCGAGCCGCACCGGCCGCCAGATGCCGCTCGTCGACGTCGCGATGCCCCAGTCCCACCCGAAGCTGCACGCCGACTTGCGGATCGCGTCGAACGGCGTCGGGTACGGACGCGGGCGCGCGCCGAGCGCAAGGCTCTGGGCGTCCGCGTACTTCACCGGGCTGCGGAACGCCACGACCAGGCGGTTCTCGCCCGCGCGCAGCAGCCGGGTCACGTCGAAGCGGTAGCCGCGGTGCTGGTTCGCGACCTCGGCGATCACGGTGTCGTTCAGCGACAGCGTCGCCACGGTGTCGAGGCCGTCGAAGACGAGGTCGTGCACGGATGCCGCGGCGAGCTCGTCGGCGCGAAGCGCGAACGTCGTCTCGTACGTCCAGTCGACGAGCCCGATCCAGCTGAGCGCCGACTCGTTGTCGTCGAGGTACGGATCGGGGATCAACCCCGCGCGCATGAGGTCGAGGTGCACGACCCCGGGCACGACCGCCGGGATCCCGTGGCCGGCGCCGCCGGCGGCATCCGTCGCCCCCGTCATGCCGGCCGCGACGGCGTCGGGTACGGGCCCGGACCCCGCCCGGACCCGCCACCCCGAGTGGAGGGGTCGCCGCACCGCGCTCATGATGTGCTCCATTGTGGTCGGTTCGATCGTCTGCGTCACGTGATGCCGCCCCCGACAGCTCGATCAGGGGGAACGAGGCGAGGTGCGGTCACGAGCGCAACCCGCCGGAATGGGGCGTCCGGGAACGACGACGGCCCGGCACCTCAGTGAGGTCCGGGCCGTTTCGGGATGGTGCGCGAGGGGGGACTTGAACCCCCACACCCTTGCGAGTACTGGCACCTGAAGCCAGCGCGTCTGCCAATTCCGCCACTCGCGCACGTGCGGATGCACCGAAGTGCGTCCAGCCACGAGAGCCTAACATCTCGCAGCCCACAGCACCATTCGAGGCCGCGCTTGGCGCGGGTACGTCGAGCGGATGCCGCGAGGACCCTCCGTGATTCCTCAGAGTCCGACTCCGGCCTCGCGCTCCCCCGCCGCCGGGAATAGCATCGATCTGCGGTACCGGTGCCCTGACCGATTCGACGAAAGGACGGCGGTGACCTCGCCAGACTCCTCCCCCATTCCCCCCTCGCCCGAAGGGCAGTCCGCCCGACGCGGCCCGATCCATCCGGCTGACGTCGACCTCAGCGGCATCCGCGGCTGGCTCTTCGACCTCGACGGCGTGCTCACGCCCACGGCGGTGGTGCACATGCACGCCTGGTCGCGCCTGTTCACGCCGTTCCTGGAGGCGCACGACGCCGCCCCCTACTCCGACGACGACTACTTCGCCTACATCGACGGCAAGCCGCGCTACGACGGCGTGCGTTCGCTGCTCGAGAGCCGCGGCATCGTGGTCGACGAGGGCGACGTGACGGATGCCGCGACGCTCGACACCGTGCACGGGCTCGGCAATCGCAAGAACGACGCCTTCAACGCCACCCTCGCCGAGGAGGGCGTCGAGCCGTACGCCACGAGCGTCGCCCTGCTCGACGCCGTCATCGCGTCCGGAGCCGAGGTCGCCGTCGTCTCGAGCTCGAAGAACGCGCCCCTCGTGCTCGCGGCCGCCGGGCTCGCCGACCGCTTCCAGGTCGTCGTCGACGGCGCGGTCGCGGCCCGCGAGGGCCTGCCCGGCAAGCCCGAGCCCGACACGTTCGAGCGGGCCGCCGAGCTGCTCGGCCTGCCGACCGAGGCGTGCGCGGTCGTCGAGGACGCGGAATCGGGCGTGAAGGCCGGCGCGGCCGGAGAGTTCGGTATCGTCATCGGCGTCGATCGCGGCGTCGGCCGTGAGGCGCTCGAGGAGCTCGGCGCCGACGTGATCGTCGACGAGCTCGACGAGCTGGTCCCGGCGGTCGAGCGCGCCGCAGCGGCATCCGGAACCGACGACACCACCCCCACCCCCGCACCCGGCTCCACCCGAGAGGACCGTCCATGAGGTTCGCCGACCACGACCCGCTGAACCGGAACCGGTTCCCCATCGACGAGTGGGCGCTGACCGAGACCGAGTTCGGCGTCGCCGACATGGGTCGCACCGAGACCCTCTTCGCCGTGGGCAACGGGTACCTGGGCCTCCGCGGCAACGTGGAGGAGGGCCGCGACGGCCACATGCACGGCACGTTCGTGAACGGCTTCCACGAGACGTGGCCCATCCGTCACGCCGAGGAGGCGTTCGGATTCGCACGCGTGGGGCAGACCATCGTGAACGCGCCCGACGCGAAGGTCATCCGCCTCTACGTCGACGACGAGCCGCTCGTGTTGACGATCGCCGAGATCCTCGCGTACGAGCGCCGGCTCGACTTCCGCCTCGGCTCCCTGCAGCGCTCGATCGAGTGGCGCACCCCGTCGGGCAAGCGGGTGCTCATCACCAGCCGGCGCATGGCGTCGTTCACCGACCGGCACCTCGCGGTCATCGACTACGAGGTCGAGATGCTCGACGCCGACGCGGCGATCACCATCTCGAGCCAGATCCTGAACCGCCAGGATGGGCGCGACGAGTACCGTTCGGGCGTGAGCGAGGCCCCGGCCGGCTTCGACCCCCGCAAGGCGGAGCAGTTCATCGACCGCGTGATGCAGCCCCGGGTGAAGCGTGCCGAGGGCTCCCGCTACATGCTCGGCTACCAGACCACCAACTCGGGCATGACGATCGCGGTCGGCGCCGAGCACTCGATCACGACCGAGAACGACTTCTCCGAATCCGGCTCCATCGGCGACGACCTCGCCAAGCACATCTACCGGGTGCACGCCCGGCAGGGCAAGCCGATCCGCATCACGAAGACGATCAGCTACCACACCGCCCGCACCGTGCCAGCGCGCGAGCTCGCCGACCGCAGCGACCGCACGCTCGACCGGGCGGCCGAGCTCGGTGTCGCCGAGATCTTCGCGCAGCAGCGTGCCTGGCTCGACGACTTCTGGGCGCGCTCCGACGTGCAGATCACCGACCAGCCCGAGCTGCAGCAGGCCACGAGGTGGAACCTCTTCCAGCTCGCACAGGCCACCGCGCGCACCGACGGCGACGGCGTGGCGGCGAAGGGCGTGTCGGGTTCGGGCTACGGGGGCCACTACTTCTGGGACAGCGAGGTCTACGTCCTCCCGTTCCTCAGCTACACGGCCCCGATCGTCGCGCGCAACGTGCTGCGCTTCCGGCAGCGGATGCTCGACGCCGCCCGCGCCCGCGCGATGGAGCTGAACCAGCTCGGGGCCCTGTTCCCGTGGCGCACGATCAACGGCCAGGAGTCGTCGGCCTACTACGCGGCGGGCACCGCGCAGTACCACATCGATGCGGACATCTCCTATGCGCTGTGCCAGTACGTGGCGGCCACCGGCGACGTGGACTTCCTCGCCCGCGGCGCGATCGACATCCTCGTCGAGACCGCCCGCATGTGGGAGGACCTCGGCTTCTGGAGGTCCACCAACGCCGACGACGTGTTCCACATCCACGGGGTGACCGGACCCGACGAGTACACCACCGTCGTGAACGACAACCTGTACACGAACGTGATGGCGCGGTTCAACCTCGCCTCCGCGGCATCCGCGGTCGACAACCTGCAGGTGAACGATGCGCTCGCCTATCACAAGATGGTCGCGCGGCTCGGCGTGACCCCCGCCGAGGTCGCGAGCTGGCGGCGTGCGGCGGCCCACATGCACATCCCGTACGACGAGCAGCTCGGCATCCACCCGCAGGACTCGGCGTTCCTGCAGAAGGAGCTGTGGGACCTCGAGAACACCCCCGAAGACCGCCGTCCGCTGCTGCTGCACTACCACCCCCTCGTCATCTACCGCTTCCAGGTGCTGAAGCAGGCCGACGTGGTGCTCGCGCTCTACCTCCAGGGCGACCGGTTCACGACCGAGATGAAGCGCGCCGACTTCGAGTACTACGACCCGCTGACCACGGGCGATTCCACGCTCTCGGCGGTCGTGCAGTCGATCATGGCCGCCGAGGTCGGCTACCACGAGCTCGCGATCCGGTACTTCCGCTCCGCCCTCTACGTCGACCTCGCCGACCTGCACCACAACGCCTCCGACGGCGTGCACGTCGCCTCGACGGGCGGCGTGTGGAGCGCGCTGGTGTCCGGGTTCGGCGGATTCCGCGACCACAACGGCGTCTTCACGTTCGACCCGCGCCTCCCCGACGAGTGGAAGGAACTGGTGTTCCGCATCACGCTGCGCGACACCAGGGTGCGCGTGACCCTGCGCCCGCAGTCGATCGAGTTCACGGTCGAGGTCGGCGACGAGGCCCGGGTCCGGGTGCGCGGCGCCGAGGTGCTGGTGACGAGTGAGGCGCCGGTGACGGTGCCGCTCGAGGGCCAGGGGCCGCGGCTCTACGGCGCCCCGACGATGCGCGACGTCACCGGCTCGCGGCGCGCCGACGGCACGTATCTCACCGCGTCGATCCCGACGCTCTCACTCGACGTCGACGAGGAGGAAACGGCGATTCCGGTCGACTGAACGAGGGGGTTCTCAGCCGCTGCGGCTAGCATGTCACACAATCACGGAACGGGATCGGGAGACCTGTGGGCCTACTGGACAACTTCGAGAAGGGTCTCGAACGCGCGGTCAACGGCGCCTTCGCGAAGACCTTCCGCTCGGGGCTGCAGCCCGTCGAGATCACCGCGGCGCTGAAGCGCGAGATCGACACGAAGGCCGCAGTGGTGTCACGCGACCGCGTGCTCGTGCCGAACATGTTCACCGTGCGGATGTCGCCGACCGACCACGACCGCATGGCGGGCCTTGGCCCGGCCCTCATCGACGAGCTCACCGATCTCGTGCAGAAGCACGCCGCCAGCCAGCGCTTCCAGTTCGCGGGGGGCATCTCGATCAGCCTCCGGCCCGACGAGGGCCTCGCCGAGGGCATGGTGCAGGTCGACTCGAGCAACGTGAAGGGCCAGGTCGCGTGGACGCCGGTGCTCGACGTCGCCGGCAAGCGCTACCCGATCCTGAAGGGTCGCACCGTGATCGGGCGCGGCAGCGAGGCCGACGTCACCCTCGACGACTCGGGCGCCTCGCGGCGGCATGTCGAGGTGCAATGGGACGGCACCCGGGCGCGCGTCCGCGACCTCGGGTCCACGAACGGCACCCAGTTGAACGGCGCTCCCGTGAAGGACGCGGTGCTCGAGCCCGACTCGGTGATCACGATCGGCCGCTCCCGCATCGTCTTCCGCGTCCTCGCGCAGGCCTCCGGGCCTGCCGCGGGTCGAGCCGCCGCCGACCCGGCCACCCAGCGCCACGACATGGGCGGGTTCTGGGGGCCCGGCGAATGAGCGAACTCACCCTCCTGGTCCTCCAGCTCGGATTCCTGCTGCTGCTCTGGGTCTTCATCTTCGCGATCGTCTACTCGCTGCGCAGCGACCTGTTCGGCCAGCGCGTGCGCAAGCTGCAGCCGGATGCCGCGGCCGCGTCGCCTGCGCCGGCTGCGGCGTTCCCCGTGGCCGCCGCGGCGCCGGTCGCTGCTGGCGCATCGCCGTCCGCCCCGACCGCGGCCGTGTCCCATCCGGCCGCGCCCGCATCCGTCGGAGGCAACGAGACCGCGTCCACCGAGAACGCCACCCGCCTGGTGATCACGAGCGGGCAGAAGGCCGGCGCCGAGTTCCCGCTCGGGCGCGACGAGATCACCATCGGCCGCTCCAGCGACTCGGCGATCATCATCCGCGACGACTACACCTCCACGCACCACGCCCGACTCATGCTGTGGAACGGCCGCTGGATGATCCAGGACCTCGACTCCACGAACGGCACCTTCCTCAACGGCTCCCGAGTGACCGTGCCGACGCCCATCCCGCTCGGAGCCACCGTCAAGGTCGGAGCGACGACGTTCGAGCTGCGGCGGTAGCGCCCATGGCCACGGTCAAGGCGAGCGCTGCGGTCTCGCACGTCGGACGGATCCGCGCGAACAACCAGGACTCCGGCTACGCCGGGCGCAACCTGTTCCTCGTCGCCGACGGCATGGGCGGGCACGCCGGCGGCGACGTCGCGAGCGCGATCGCCACGCGGCGCATCGCGGAGGCCGACGACGACTACGAATCCGCGCCGGTCGCCGCGGCCGCGCTCGAGGGCGCCCTGATCGCGGCGAACCGCCAGCTCGCCGAGACCGTCGCCGAGCACTCCGAGCTCACCGGCATGGGAACGACCGTCAGCGCCCTGCTGCTCGACGGCGATCGCGTGGTCATCTCCCACATCGGCGACTCGCGCATCTACCTCCTGCGTTCGGGCGAGCTCAGCCAGATCTCGATCGACCACACCTTCGTGCRGCGCCTCGTCGACGCCGGCCGCATCACCGCCGAGGAGGCGATGGTCCACCCCCGCCGGTCGGTGCTCATGCGCGTGCTCGGCGACGTCGAGGCCTCCCCCGAGATCGACTCGATGGTGCTCGACACGCGCGCCGGCGACCGATGGATGCTCTGCTCCGACGGTCTCTCGGGTGTCGTGTCGTTCGACGAGATCCTCGAGATCATGGCGTCCGACGCGGGTGCCAAGCAGGTCGCCGACCGCCTCGTGAAGGCATCGCTCGACGGCGGCGCCCCCGACAACGTCACCGTCGTCGTCGTGGACATCGGCGATCCACCCGCTCCCGCGACCCCGCCGCTCGTGGTCGGCTCGGCGGCGGCCCCGCTCGCGTTCGGTGCGGCGGCCGAGCCGGCGCGTGCCCGCGGCATCCGTCTCGCGCCGTTCCGGCCGCACCCCGTGCAGGAGACGCACTTCGAGCCCGACTCGGCCGACTACTTCGACGAGCTCATCGAGGAGGACGCCCGCCGTCGCCGACGCCGTCGCCTGGTGTGGAGCTTCTGGATCGTGCTGCTCGTCGCGGCGATCGTGGCGGTGTTCGTGCTCGGCTACCAGTGGACGCAGACCCGCTACTACGTCGGCGAGTCCAACGGCCGGGTCGCGATCTTCCAGGGCATCCAGCAGGATCTCGGCCCCATCTCGCTGCACGAGCTGCACACCGAGACCACGGTCGACGTCGCCGATCTGCGCACCTACGACCAGCAGCGCGTGGAGCAGACGATCAGCGCCGGCTCGTTCTCCGAGGCCTACCGCATCGTGCAGCGACTGGAGGACTCCGTTGACTGACCGCGCCGGCCGCATCGCCGAGGCATCGCCCGCCGGAGGGCCGCCCACGACTCCCGTGCGCCGCATCCGCATGCCGCAGAAGCTGCGCAACATGGAGCTCTGGCTGCTCATCGTCGCCTGCTTCATCAACGCCTCGGCGATCGTGCTCGTGCAGCTCGGTGCGATGGGGCGCGTCGACACGCAGCTCGTGCTGCTCGGCGCGGGTCTGTCGGCCCTCGTCTTCGGGCTGCACATCGCCATGCGCTTCGTCGCGCGCGACGCCGACCCGTTCCTGCTGCCGATCGCGACCGTGCTCAACGGGCTCGGCATCGCGATGATCTATCGCATCGACATCGCCGACGGCGAGACCGGGTGGGAGAGCGCCTCGGTGCGGCAGATCGCCTGGAGCGCGATCGCGATCATCGCCGCCATCGTGACCATCCTCGTCATCCGCAATCACCGGGTGCTGTTCCGCTACACCTATGTCTCGGGACTCCTCGCGATCGTGCTGCTCCTGCTTCCCCTCCTGCCCGGCATCGGCCGCGAGGTGAGCGGGGCGAGGGTCTGGATCGGGTTCGGCGACATCGCGACCTTCCAGCCCGGTGAGATCGCGAAGATCGCCCTCGCCGTGTTCTTCGCAGGCTACCTGGTGCGCAACCGCGACTCGCTCTCGATGGTCGGGCGCAAGTTCCTCGGCATGCGGTTCCCGCGGGCTCGCGACCTCGGGCCGCTGCTCGTGGTGTGGGCCCTTTCGATGGCGGTCATCGTCTTCCAACGCGACCTCGGAACGGCGCTCCTGTACTTCGGGCTGTTCCTCGTCATGCTCTACGTGGCCACCAGCCGGCTCTCCTGGGTCGTGCTCGGGCTGAGCCTGTTCATCGGCGGCGCCCTCGTGGCCAGCCAGACGCTCGACTACGTGGGCAACCGCTTCGCGAACTGGCTCGATCCGTTCAGCCCCGAGCGCTTCGACCAGGAGTTCGGCGGCAGCTACCAGCTCGTGCAGGGCCTGTTCGGCCTGGCGAACGGCGGCCTCATCGGCACCGGATGGGGCGAGGGCCGGCCCGACATCACGCCCGTGCCGCAGAGCGACTACATCATCGCCAGCCTCGGCGAGGAGCTCGGCCTCGCGGGCGTGTTCGCGATCCTCGCGCTCTACGTGCTCTTCGTCGCCCGCGGCTTCCGCATCGGGTTCGCCGGACAGGACGACTTCGGCAAGCTCCTCGGCGTGGGCCTCGCCTTCGTGCTGGCGCTGCAGGTGTTCATCGTGGTCGGCGGCGTCACCCGCGTGATCCCGCTGACGGGCCTCACCACGCCCTTCCTGGCGGCGGGCGGCTCGTCGCTCGTCGCCAACTGGATCATCGTGGCGCTGCTGCTGCGGCTGTCCGACACCGTTCGCAACCATCCGAGGCTGGTGATCGACGGATGAATCGTGAGCTCAAGCGCGTGACGATCGTCGCGCTCCTCATGTTCCTCGCCTTGTTCGTCTCGTCGACGATCATCCAGTACGTGCAGGCCGACGCCCTCGCGGCCGACCCGCGCAACTCCCGCACGCTGTACGAGAGCTACTCCGTGGAGCGCGGGCCGATCCTCGTGGGCGGCGAGCCCATCGCCTACTCGACTCCCACCGACGACAACTACAAGTTCCAGCGCGTCTACACCCCGGGCGCGCTCTACGCGGCCGTGACGGGCTACATCCCGGTGAACGGTGAGGCCACCGGCCTCGAGCGGTCGCTCAACTCCTATCTGAGCGGGCAGTCGTCCAGCCAGTTCTTCGACTCGCTGAACCGCATCATCTCCGGGCAGGACCCGATGGGGGCATCCGTCGAGGTGGCCATCGACCCGGTCGCCCAGCAGGCCGCGTGGGACGCCCTGGGCGACTACACCGGCTCGGTCGTGGTCACCGAACCGTCGACCGGGCGAATCCTCGCCATGGTCTCGAAGCCGACGTACGACCCCAACACCCTCGTCGTGCACGACACCGAGCAGGTGCAGGCCACGTACGACGCGCTCCTCGCCGATCCGAGCGACCCGCTCACCAACCGCGCGACGGGCGGCGACATGAACCCGCCCGGATCCACGTTCAAGCTCGTCGTGGTGGCGGCCGCCCTGGAGTCGGGCAAGTACACGCCCGAGTCGACGTTCCCCAACCCGGCGTCGCTGACGCTGCCCGGCACCGACGCAGTGGTCCGCAACTCCGGCGGTGGCACGTGCGGCCCCGGCGCCGAGGTGACCCTCGCCGACGCGCTGCGGCTGTCGTGCAACATCCCCATGGCCGAGCTCGGCATGGAGCTCGGCGACGCCGCGATCCGCGAGCAGGCCGAGAAGTTCGGGTTCAACCACGAGTTCGAGATCCCCACGGCGACCGAGCCCAGCGTCTACCCGCGCGCGCTCGACGAACCGCAGACGGCGCTCACCGCGTTCGGACAGGGCGACGTGCGTGCGACCCCCCTGCAGATGGCGATGGTCTCGGCCGCGATCGCCAACGGCGGCATCGTCATGGAGCCCGATCTGGTCGACGCGATCACGGCGCCCGACTTCTCGCCGCTGCAGGAGTTCGAGCCCGTCGAATACGGCCGTGCGATCAGCCAGGAGACGGCCGCCACCATGGTGCAGATGATGACCAACGGCGTCGAAAACGGGGCTGCGAGTAATGCAAGAATAGACGGCGTCAGCGTGGCCGGTAAGACCGGTACCGCAGAGAACGGAGAGAGTGACCCCTACACTCTCTGGTTCACGGGTTTTGCCCCCGCCGACGACCCTCAGTATGCGATCACGGTACTCGTGGAGGATGGCGGGGGACTTGGTCAGGAGGGGTACGGCAATCTCATCGCCGCACCCATCGCAAAGCAGGTACTAGAGGCGGTGCTGAACAAATGAGACCGAGCGCAGGGCTCACCTTCGGAGGGCGCTACGAGCTGCAGTCCCGGATCGCCATCGGCGGCATGGGCGAAGTGTGGCAGGCCACCGACCTCGTGATCGGCCGCCAGGTGGCGATCAAGATCCTGAAGGATGAGTACCTCGGCGACCCCGGATTCCTCGAGCGCTTCCGCGCCGAGGCCCGGCACGCCGCACTCGTCAACCACGAGGGCATCGCGAACGTCTTCGACTACGGCGAAGAAGATGGCAGCGCCTACCTCGTGATGGAGCTCGTGCCCGGCGAGGCGCTCTCGACCATCCTCGAGCGCGAGCACGTGCTCTCCACCGACAAGGTGCTCGACATCGTCGCGCAGACGGCGGCGGCGCTCCAGGCCGCGCACGCGGCCGGCCTCGTGCACCGCGACATCAAGCCCGGCAACCTCCTCATCACGCCCGACGGGCGGGTGAAGATCACCGACTTCGGCATCGCCCGGATCGCCGACCAGGTGCCGCTCACCGCCACCGGCCAGGTCATGGGCACCGTGCAGTACCTCTCGCCCGAGCAGGCCTCGGGTCACCCTGCCTCGCCGACCACCGACATCTACTCGCTCGGCATCGTCGCGTACGAGGCGCTCGCTGGCCGTCGCCCCTTCACGGGCGAGTCCCAGGTCGCCATCGCGATGGCGCAGATCAACGAGACGCCGCCCGACCTCCCCGTCACCGTGTCCGAGCCGGTGCGCAACCTCGTCTACGCGTGCATCGCCAAGAACCCCGCCGATCGTCCGCAGTCGGCGGCGCACCTCGCACGCGCGGCCACCGCCCTGCGGCGTGGCGACGTGCAGGGCGCTGCGGCCGCGGTGCCCGCGGTGCTCGGCGCGGCCGGCCTCACCGCCGCGACGATGCTCATGCCCCAGTCGGGTGCGACCGCCGCCACCACCGTGTTGCCGTCTGCCGCCGCCGGCGGGGTGGTCGACGCCGAGGTCATCGAGGACGAGCCCGCGAAGAAGAAGCGCAGCCCGTGGACCTGGCCGCTGATCGTGCTCATCGCGATCCTCGCGATCGTGCTCATCGGCACCATCATCGCCCTCGCGATGAACAACAACGGCGGCAAGGACCCCGCATCCACGTCGAGCCGCCCGACGGCGAGCACGACGACGACGACCCCGCCGACGAGCGCGCCGCCCACGACCGAGGCGCCGCAGACCATCCAGATCGACCGCAACTCCTACATCGGCATGAACGTCGACGATGCAGCGGCGCAGATCGAGGCGCTCGGCCTGCCCGTCGTCCGCGAGGCCGGCGGCGCCGCGACCGAGCCCGGACTCGCGAACACCGTCTCCGAGGTCAACCCGAGCGGCCCCGTGCAGCCCGGCACGACCATCACGCTGACGTACCTCACCGAGCCCGAGGCCCCGAGCGCGCCGACCGCCGCGCCCACCACGACGGCGAGCAACCCGGTCAAGCCGAACGTCGGCCAGATCACGGTCAACTGGACGACCCAGTCGTGCCCGGCCGGCCAGACGCTGAGCGGCTACGAGGTCTCGGTCACCGGCGACGCCACCGTGCCGAACAACCCGGTCTTCGGTCCGGGCACCACCAGCGCACAGGTCAACGTCAACAACACCCCGGGCGGGTCGTTCGACGTGACCTACCGCTACTTCTGCGGCCAGCTCGACTCGCCGTTCTCCCCTGCCCTCACGGTCGAGATCGAATAGCATCGGCGTTCGACCCTGACGGGCCCACGAGACGACACGAGGACGGAGCTGCACGGTGAGCGATGAAGGACGCGTGCTCGCGGGGCGCTACCGCGTGGGCGCGCTCATCGGTCGCGGCGGGATGTCCGACGTCCACGTCGGAAGCGACACCCGGCTGGGCCGGCAGGTCGCCATCAAGCTGCTGAAGCCGCAGCTCGCGACCGATCCGGCCTTCCGCATGCGGTTCCGCCAAGAGGCGCAGTCGGCAGCCCGCATGGCGCACCCGACCATCGTGCGCGTGTTCGACGCGGGCGAGGAGACCGTCATCGACGGCCGCGGCCACGAGGTGCAGTTGCCGTTCATCGTGATGGAGTACGTCGAAGGACGCCTCCTTAAGGACATCATCCACGACGGTCCACTCGAGCCCGTTGCGGCCGTGCGCGTCATCGACGGGGTCCTGACCGCGCTCGAGTACTCGCACCGTGCCGGCGTCGTGCACCGCGACATCAAGCCGGGCAACATCATGATCACCACCACCGGCCAGGTGAAGGTGATGGACTTCGGCATCGCGCGAGCGGTGTCCGATTCGGCGACCACCGTCGCGCAGACCACGGCGATCCTCGGCACGGCGTCCTACTTCTCGCCCGAGCAGGCGAAGGGCGAGACCGTCGACGCCCGCACCGACCTGTACTCGACGGGTGTGGTGCTCTTCGAGATGCTCACCGGTCGCCCGCCGTTCCGGGGCGACACCCCGGTCGCGGTCGCGTACCAGCACGTGAGCGAGCGTCCGGTCAAGCCGAGCGTGATCAACCCCAAGGTCTCGCCGGCACTCGACGCCGTCGTGCTGCACGCCCTCTCGAAGAACCGGGAGCAGCGCTACCAGAGCGCGGCCGAGTTCCGGGCCGACGTCGACACCGCGGCATCCGGTCGCGTTCCCGTGCACCGCCAGCCCGATGAGGCGACGATGCTCTTCGGCGCACCCACCGGCTCCCTCTCCAGCTCGGAACTGGCCCTGCGCCAGCTCACCGAGGACGAGACGATGACCCGCACCCAGCGCCGTCCGCCGGCCATCTGGATCTGGTCGGGCATCATCGGCGTGATCGTGATCGTCGTGGCGGTCATGTACTGGGCGTTCAACCTCCAGCCGACCGACGATCTCCCGTCGAACGCGCGTGAGATCCCGGTGCTCACCGGCAGCACCTACGAGCAGGCGGTGCAGCAGCTCCAAGAGCTGGGACTGCCGGCGACCCGCATCGACGAGTCCAACGACACCGTGCCGGCCGACCAGGTCATCCGCACGGATCCGCCGAGCGGCGAGATCGTCGACACCGGAACGGCCGTCACGGTCTACGTGTCCACCGGCAAGGAGCCCGTGACGGTTCCCGATGTGCGCAACAAGCCGCTCGATCAGGCGAAGGCCGACGTGCAGGCGGCGGGGCTGACTCCAGGCACCGAGAATCGGGAGAACTCCCCCACGGTGCCGGCCGACACCGTGCTCGGCACGACGCCCGAGGCGGGCACCTCCGCCGAGTCGGGGTCATCGGTCGACTTCCGCATCTCGAGCGGACTCGTGACGCTGACCGACCTGACGGGCCAGACCCTGTCAGCAGCGTCGTCCTACCTGTCCGCCGAGAACCTGCAGCTCACGCCGGTGCCCAAGCCCGACGCGTCGTGCAAGTCGCAGCCGGGCTCGCCGGTGACACAGCAGTCGCTCGCGCCAGGGGACGTGCCGCAGAAGTCGTCGGTCGAGCTCACCTACTGCGCGGGCTGACCCACGCGGTCGAGCCGGATCAGCTCGCCCGCATCAGCGGGTTGAGGTGCTCTGCGCGCTCTCGCGCCGAGGGCAGTCCGGCGACGGCCAGCCAGTTGCCGAGCATCCGGTAGCCGCCCTCGGTGAGCACGGACTCGGGGTGGAACTGCACGCCGAAGATGGGTGCGCTCTCGTGGCGCAGGCCCATGATCACCCCACCCTGCGTGCGGCTGGTGATGACGAGGTCGTTCGGCACGGTGCCGTCGACGACGGCGAGCGAGTGGTAGCGCGTCGCCGTGAACGGCTGGGGGACCCCGTCGTAGAAGTCGCTGTCGTCGTGGGTGATGCGCGAGGTCTTGCCGTGCATGAGCTCCTCGGCGTTCGTGACCGTCGCACCGAAGGCCTCCGCGATCGCCTGGTGTCCGAGGCACACCCCGAGGATCGGCTGCCCCGAGGCGAGCGCCGCGTTCACCACCGGGATCGAGACGCCGGCGTCCGACGGCTTGCCGGGCCCGGGCGAGATGAGCACCGCGTCGTACTCCGGGATCCGCGCGGGCACGTCGGTCACGGCGATGTCGTCGTTGCGCACCACCTCGGTCTCGGCACCGAGCTCCTGCAGGTAGCCGTTGAGGGTGTAGACGAAGCTGTCGTAGTTGTCGACGACGAGTACTCGGGTCATGTGTCCACCGTGACTTCGATCGGGTTGATGATGGCGTCGACCCAGGGGAACACCCAGGTGAAGAGGACGAAGACGACGGCGACGAGGAGGATGAGCACGAGGAGGATCCGCACCCACACCGGTCCGGGAAGCACGCGCCACAGCGCACCGTACATGGCTCAGGACCCCCAGGTGGCGACGACGTCGGCGATCTCGGCCGGCGGACCGGCGGTGCTCGGCTGCCACGATTCGAGCACGCCGTAGGCGATGATGCGCTCCGCCGTGGAGTAGAGCGGGTTGCAGCTCGTGAGGGTCACGATGCGATCGGTCGGCTGCAGGTCGGGATGGTGCGGCACCGGCGCGAGCACGTCGACGGTCGAGGGGGTCACGTACTCGAAGTCACGGAAGCGGTAGGTGTACCAGCCGTCGGCGGTCTGGATGTAGATCGCGTCGCCCAGCTGCAGCTGTTCGATCTCGTGCATGCCGCCGCCGTAGGCGCTGCGGTGCGAGGCGATCGCGAAGTTGCCGACCTGGCCGGGCATCTGCGTGCCCGGGTAGTGCCCGATGCCGAGCTCGGTGCTGTTCAGCACGTTCAGGCCGGTGCCCTCAGCCACGCGTCGCTGGGAGTCCTCGCCGAAGCGCGGCACGTACATCACCGCGAACGCCTCGCCGTCGCCGTAGGTGGCGGGCCCGACGACCGGGTCGCCATACGCCGCGGGGTCTGGGGCAGGGGCGTCGCCGCGTGCCGCCTTGCCCTCCTCGAGCCATTCCGCGCCGAGGTCGGATGCCGCGGCCGACTGCTGGCTCGCCATGATCGCGTCGTTCCACCACAACTGCCAGCCGAGGAAGAGGAGGATCAGCGCGCCGGCCGTGAGCAGCAGCTCACCGAGGATGCCGACGACGCTCACCCGCCGAGGGCGCGCTGCACCCTCGTCGCGCGCGGCCGCGCGCGACGCGTGGCGCGGCGGCGGTTCGGCGGACATGAGGACGATTCTATTCGTCGCGGGCGACCCTCGGCTGGGAGTACCCGTCCGGCTCGGCTAGAATCGCCCGCATGGCACGTACGAAATCATCGAAGCCCGCGCGCGCGGAGCAGGCGAGCGGCGAAGAAGCCCCCAATCCCGTCTGGTTCAAGCCCGTCATGTTCGGCTTCATGCTGCTCGGGCTCGCCTGGATCATCGTCTTCTACGTGAGCCAGGGCCGGCTGCCCATCGCCGACCTCGGTTCATGGAACATCCTCATCGGCTTCGGCATCGCGTTCGTCGGGTTCCTCATGACGACGCGCTGGCGCTGACGCACCAGCACTGAGAGCGGGCGGATGCTGCGGCATCCGCCCGCTCTGTGCGTGTTCTCCACAGGTTATGCACACCCTTGAATGTGCCCGTGTCCCCTGTATTGGCGTCAACTACAGCCGTGTAATTCTCCCCAGCTGTGGATGCGGCTGTGGATAACTAGAAGGCGCCGATCTTCCACCGGGCGACGACCGTGCCGATGACGAAGAGCACGACGGTGAGCCCGATGAGCAGGCCGATCTGCAGGCCGCGCCGCGATCGGTTGCGGGTCTCGAGGAGGATCAGCCCCACGAGGGCGCCACCGATCAGACCGCCGAGGTGTGCCTGCCACGAGATGTTGGCGCCGGGGATGAACCCGATGGCGAGGTTGATCGCCAGCAGGATGTACAGCTGCGTCATGTTGCCGCCGAGGCGGCGCTGGATGACGACGAAGGCGCCCATGAGGCCGAAGATCGCTCCGGATGCCCCGAGCACCTGCGTCGTCGGCGCGGCGAACACGACGACCCCGACCGATCCGGCCAGCCCGCTGATGAGGTAGAGCGCCAGGAATCGGATGCGGCCGAGCATCGGTTCCAGCAGCCGCCCGAAGATCCACAGCGTGTACATGTTCAGGATGATGTGCACGAACAGCGACGTCGAGTGCAGGAACACCGACGTGATCGCACGCCACGGCTCGGGCAGCACCTCGGTCATGAAGACCGGGCTGAAGAACAGCGCGTTCGTCACGCCGAGCCCGGGGATCCACTGCAGCAGGTAGACCAGCGCGGTGATGCCGATGAGGGAATACGTGACCACCGGAGCACCGCGCCCGGCGGCCGAGCGCACGCGCGTCCATGCCGCGGGCTTGGTGCGCGGGGCCGTCGCCCGCTGCTCCCGCATGCACTCGGGGCAGATCACGCCGACGGGCGCCTGCGTCTGGCACTCGGGGCAGATGGTGCGCCCGCACCGCTGGCAGAGGATGTAGCTCTGCCGGTCGGGATGCCGGTAGCAGAAGTTCGTGCGATCGGTTCCCGCGTCACTCACCGGAGCGTCAGGCCTGCTCGATCGTGATGCTCTCGATGACGACGTCCTCGAGCGGGCGGTCACGACCGTCGGTGGGCACCGAGGCCAGCTTGTCGACGACGGCCTGGCTCGCGGCATCCGTCACCTTGCCGAAGATGGAGTGCTTGCCCTGCAGCCACGTGGTGGGGCCGACGGTGATGAAGAACTGCGAGCCGTTCGTGCCGCGCCCGCCCTGGATGCCGGCGTTGGCCATCGCGAGCACGTAGGGCTCGGTGAAGTCGAGCTCGGAGTTGATCTCGTCGTCGAACTGGTAGCCGGGGCCGCCCACGCCCTGGCCCAGCGGGTCGCCGCCCTGGATCATGAAGCCGGGGATGATGCGGTGGAAGACGACGCCGTCGTACAGCGGGTCGTTCGACTTCTCGCCCGTGGCGGGGTGGGTCCACTCGATCTCGCCGGTCGCGAGGCCGACGAAGTTCTTGACGGTCTTCGGGGCCTGGTGCCCGTACAGGTCGACCTTGATGGGTCCGAGGTTGGTGTTGAGGGTCGCGACTGCGGTGGGAATCGGCATGCCCTTATTCTGTCACGCGTGGATTCGTCAAGCGGCATGAAGGATTCCGACTCCCACCCCGTTTCCAGCCGTTTCGGTGGCAAGATGGAGGGGTTCGCTGCACAACGATGGAGGTCGAGATGAGCCTGTCACGCAAGCGCCGGAAGGAACTCAAGCGGCTGCGCAGCAGTGCGGAGGAACTTTGGGGGGTCCAGCAGGATGTGCTGGAGCGCGCCAATGACGTCGCACAGGAGGCCAAGCGTCAGCTCGGCTATCTGACGCGCGAGGAGGTCGTTCCGCGCGTGCGCACCGGCTACGAGAGCTACGTGCGTCCCGGAGTGGAGCAGGCCAAGGGCTACGTACGTGTCGCCGGCAGCTCTGCCGAGCGCACGCTGGGCAACGCACTCGGCTCGGTGCTCTCCATCGGCGACATCGCCAACGACGCGCGCGTTCGCCGTGCCGTCGAGCGCATCTCGCCGCGGGCCGCTGCCGTCGTCAAGGAGAAGAAGGGCACCGGGGTCGGCACCTACCTGGCGATCGGCGCGGGCATCATCGCCGCGGCCGGCGTCGCGTACGCCGTCTGGCAGACCTTCCGCGCCGACGACGAGCTGTGGGTCGCCGACGATGAGCCGACACCGTCGACGAGTGCGATGACGAGCAGCTCGACGACCCCGTCGATCTGAGTTGAGTTTCGAGGGCCCCGCCTGTGACGCAGGCGGGGCCTTCGTCATGCCCGGATGCTGCTCGCTGGAGCGCCGAGCCGGCACCCACGCTCAGGGCTGACACTGATTTCCGACGAATCTGGGAAATCGCCTTGCGTCGGGCCTGAATTCCCCGCTAGTCTCAACTCTCGGTCAGACACACGCAGAACCTGAGAGGAGTTGATACCCATGATGCAGTCACAGCAGCCCATCTTCACGGCGCGGCGCACGGGAGTCCTCCTCACGCAGCCGGCCTGCTAGTTCGCCCCGTCGTCACGCGCTCCTGCGCCTGACCGGCACCGCGCCTCACTCGGCGTGACCGCGCGGCATTCGTGCCGCGGCATCCGTCGCCTCGCGATCTGTTCGATCGTCGGGCCCGCGGTCGCCACCGCCAATCGGGCTCCTCCGATTGCCACTCCACACTCCGCCATCGCGCCCTCGCGTGCCCGGAGTCTTCGACGTGCGTTGCTCGCGACCGGTCCGTCCGCGAGCCGCCGGCACCACCGCACACCGCACCACCGACGGACCGTTCGCTCGCTCGGCACCGTGTCGACGGGCTTCATCTCCCGCACCACCATCCAACGAAGGAATCACCGTGAACACGAGTTCTCTCACCGCCGGTTCGGCTCACCAGGGCCAAGCCACCGAACTGCGTGCCCAGGCACGCCAACTGCACGAGCGCCTCGCGCGTCGTGCGGGTCTCGCGCTGCTCGCGTGGACCCGCCGACAGGACGAGCGCCGTGCGCATGACGCGGTGCACCTGCGCCGTCACACCGCTCGGTCCGCCGAGCGTGCACACCAGGACCAGTACCGTCTGGTCACCCTCGCCACCCCGCTCGCCTGATCATGGGTGGCGGAATCACCGAGCCCCCCGCGGAGCGACCTCGTCTCGAGGAGAAGATCCGCGGGGGCCTCGGCTGCACAGGCCGGCGTCGAGAGCGCATCGGCGGGCCTCGCCGCTGCGTTGTCGACGCCGGCCTGCGCGCGTGAGGCGACCCGTCGCTCGTCAATCCTCGGCCGGAGCGGCCGGAGGGGCCGGAGGGGCCGGGGGCGCCGGGGGCGCCACGCCGTCGGCGGGCTCGGCGTCGT
>NZ_JBFUCL010000016.1:0-21509 GCF_056405255.1 Agromyces sp. P1_H4
CGGAACCCGCAGTTCGCGACCCTTCGATGCGCGCGCGCCGCCGCCAACGCGATCGGGGGCGTCGGCGGTCGCGGCCCCGTTCTCGTTCCCGGCGAGGACGAGCGCGGCGACCCGGGTGGGCGCGCCCTGGCGCATGTCGAGGTAGCCCTCGCCGGCGAGCTGCTCGTAGGCGGCCACGACCGCGCTGCGGGACACGGCGAGCTCGGTCGCGAGCGCGCGCGTCGACGGCACCGCGTCGCCGGGTCGCAGCACGCCGTCGAGGATGCGGCGGCGCAGCCCCTCGACGAGCTGCACGCCGATGGGGCGACCGGTGTCGCGGTCGATCACCGGGATCGGTCCGTCCATGGCGCCATCGCCTCCAAACTGGTCTGCTCGATGCAGCGAGAACTGGACTGCGTCGCCGACCAGTCTAGCGGCGAGACTCGCAACGTGACCATGACGAACACCTCCTCGCCCCGCCGCATCCGCCGCATGCCCGAACGCCAGTCCATCGACCGCGACGCGCTCTTCGAACTCCTCGACCAGGAGCTGGTCGGGCACCTCGCCGCGGTCGCCGACGGCACGCCCGTGGTCGTGCCCATGGGCTTCGCCCGCGACGGCGACCACCTGCTCCTGCACGGCTCGACGGGCGGCGGATTCGCACTGCGCGCCGCAGGCGAGCGCTCCACCGTCGCCTTCGCGGTGACCTCCGTCGACGGCCTCGTCTATGCCCGATCGCTGTTCGACAGCTCGATGAACTATCGCAGCGCCGTCGTCTACGGCGTGCTCGAGCCCGTCGACGACGAGCGAGCGGATGCCGCGTTGCTGGCGCTCTCCGAGCGGCTCATGCCCGGCCGTCCCGCCGAGGTGCGCGCCACCACCAGGAAGGAGCGGGCCGCGACCCGCGTGCTGCGGCTCGCCCTCGACGACGTGGTCATGAAGGTGCGCGCCGCCGGGGCATCCGAGTCTCCCGATGATGGCGAGGACCACACGGGCTGGGCCGGCGTCGTGCCGATTCGACGCGCCTGGGGGACTCCCGAGCCGTCGGCGCTGACGCCCGTCGGCACTCCGGTGCCCGGCTCGGTGGCCGCCCTGACGGCCGATCGCCGCCCGCTTCGCTGAATGAGAGGAGGTGCGAGATGTTCGCGATCCTGATCGTGCTCGGACTGTTCGCCGCTGCGGCGGCGACGGCCTCGATCGTGCAGTTCCGCCGTGACGGCTACCGCCGCATGCCCACCCGTCGCGCCGCCTGAGGCGGTCGAGCGCCGGTCCTGAGGTGGCCGGCCACCTGCGCCCCGGCGAAATAGGGCGATCGCCCGATGGGGCCCCACCGCCTTAGCGAGCACGCTGAAGGCATCCGATCGAACGGGTCGGTCGACATCAGGAGGAATCATGCAGCTCTCGGCTGACTACATCGCATTGGGCGCACACCAGGCCGACGTGCGGCGTGCCGAGGAGGAGATCCAGCTGCGGATGGCCGCGGCGGAGCGCGGCTCGGACGGCGCGGGGGCGTCGTCCGAGCCGGTCGCCCGTCGGCGGGCGCGCCGCGCACTGCACGCGCCCCGACTCGCGCTGCGGTGAGCGTGGCGGCAGTCGTCGGTGCGGGCGTTCCGGCGCCGCTCGACGGCGCTCCCCGGCCCGGTGCCGGTGTCGGTGGAACGTGGCACCATGAGATGGTGACCACGTCAGCGCCGGCCATGATCGGCCGGGACGCCGACCTCGCGAGGCTCAACGAGCGCCTCGACGAGGTGCGCGCCGGCGCGCCGTTCACGGTCATCATCGGCGGCGAGGCGGGCATCGGCAAGACCCGTCTCCTGCGCGAGTTCGAGGCCGGGCTGCCCTCCGACGTGCGCCTGCTCGTCGGCCAGTGCGTCGACCTCGGCAGCGTCGCTTCGCCCTATTCGCCCGTCAAGGGCGCGCTGCGCACGCTCGTCGCCGAGGAGGGCGCCGACCGCGTGCTCGACGCCGTCGGCCCGGGTCGCGCGGCGTTGGTTGCGCTGCTGCCCGAGCTCGCGGCATCCGACCCACTGACCGCGGCGCCGACGGCCCCTCCTGCCGCCGGCGCCGCCACCAGCCAGCTGCACGAGGCCATCGCCGTGCTCCTCGAGACGTTCTCCCGCGAGCGCCCGATCGTCTTCGTCATCGAAGACCTGCACTGGATCGACGCGGCCAGCCTCACGCTGCTCCGCTTCCTCATGCGGGCGCTCGGTTCGAGCCGCGTGCTCACGGTGCTGAGCTACCGCACCGAAGACGTCACCAGGGGGCATCCGGTGCGCGCGTTCCTCTCCGAGGCCGAGCGCGACCGGTGGGTCGAGCGCCGCGAGCTCAGCCGGCTCACGCGCGCCCAGGTGCGCAAGCTCGCCCGGTCGCTCATCGTCGACGAGGCGGTCAGCGAGCAGGTGCTCGCCACGGTGTTCCGCCGCAGCGACGGCGTGCCGTTCTTCGTCGAGGAGCTCGTCGGCATCGACGGATGCCGCGACGAGGGCGAGGTGCCCGACACCCTCCGTGAACTCTTGCTCGCGCGCTACGAGCGGTTGACCGAACCGGCGCAGGAGCTGCTGCGACTCGTCTCGATCGGCGGAGTGTGCGTCTCGCACTCGCTGCTCGCCGCCGTGTATCGCGGCAGCGCCGACGAGCTCGACGCCACCGCCCGCGAGAGCGTGCTGGGCGGGGTCCTCACCATCGACGGACAGGACTACGCGTTCCGCCACGCCCTCGTGCGCGAGGCGATCCTGGCCGACCTGCTCCCGGGCGAGCGCGCCAGGTTCCACGCCCGCTACGCCGAGGCGCACGAGGCCGCCGCCGCGGCGGGCACGCGGCGACTCGCCGCCGAGATCTCCTACCACTGGCTCGGGGCCAATGATGCCGGGCGCGCGTTCCCGGCGACCATCCAGGCCATGCGCGAGGCGCGCGCGGCGGCCGCGTACGCCACGGCGGCGCAGCTCGGTGAGCGGGCCCTCGGCCTCTGGGACGTCGTGCCCGACCCCGAGGCCGCCGCGGGCATGGGCAAGCTCGAGCTCATGGGCCGCACCGCCTCGCACCTGCGCAACGCCGGTGAGGGAGAACGCGGCCTCGCGCTCGTCAAGGCAGCCCTCGCCGAGTGCCCGCCCGGCGACCGCCAGTATCCGCGGCTGCTGCGCGACAAGGCGCTCTACCTGGCCAACGTCGGCCGACCCGGTTCCATCCCCGTCCTCGAAGAGGCGCTCGCGGCCCTCGGCGACTCCGGTCCGAGCGACCTTCGCGCCACCGTGCTCACGGCGCTGTCGGGCCGGCTCATGATCGACGGCCGGCTCGACGACGCCGTCGAGATGGCCGAACGCGCCCTCGACGTCGCCACCCAGATCGACTCGAACCGCTATCGCTCGATCGCCACGAACATCGTGGGCATCAGTCGCGCGGCGCGCGGCGAGGTCGACGAGGGCATCGCGCTGCTCGAGAGCTCCCGGGAGCTCGCCGCGGGTGACGGCGGTGCGCTCCTCCGATACTGGGTCAACGCCTCCGACCTGCACTACCTCATCGGCAATCACGCCGAGGCGGTGCGGCTCGCGGAGGAGGGCCTCGCCCGTGCCCGCGAGGACGGCATCGAGCGCAGCACGGGCGTGCTGCTCGCCGGCAATGCGGTGGACCCGCTCTTCGCTCTCGGCGAATGGAACCGCGCCGAGGAGCTCATCGATCGCGCGCTGGCCCTCGACCCGCCGACGCCGTTCACGGCCTACCTCCTGCGTGCCCGCATCTGGGCGTGGCTCTGGCGCGGCGATACCGCGGGTGCCACCGCGCTCTACCGAAGTGCCCGCTCCTCGATGATCCCGGTCATGGAGGTCGAGATGCAGACGCGACTCGGTGTCGGCCGGCTCGCGGCCGAACTGGCGCTCGCCAACGACGACCTCACCACGGCCTGGCGCGAGTCGCGGGCGCTCCTCCACGAGGAGCACCTGCCCCTGCCCGGCTACGCGCTGCCGTTCCTCTGGGTCGCCGCGCGCACGGTCGCCGCCATTCGAACGCGGCCGCACGCCGTGAGCGAGACCATCGCCGCCGAGGCGATCGACGCCGTGCCAGAGTTCCGGGCGCTGCTCGGCCGCCTCGTGTACTGGCCGAACAGCCCCGTCTGGACGGCCCTGTTCGAGGCCGAGCTCGCCGAGGCATCCGACGGTGCCGGCGCCGGGGTGCCCGGCACCGACACCGGCGCCTGGCGGGTCGCCGTGAGCGAGACCGCCGGGCCGTTGGCTCCCGGATTCCTCGCGCCCTACGCCCTGCTCCGGCAGGCGGAGGCGGAGCTCGCCGCCGCCGACCGGGCCGCCGCGCGCGCCTCGCTGCAGGCGGCGTTCGACGTGGCCGAGTCCGGAGGCGTGATCGCGGTCCGCGACCGGGTGCTCCGCGTGGCATCGGCCGCAGGCCTCGCGCTCGACGGCGTCGGCGGCGGAGCCGCGCTCGTGGTCGCCGCCGGGGGAGTGGCGGGCTCAGGGGCATCCGACGCCGACGCCGGAGCCACCGCCGACCTCACGGCGCGCGAACGCCAGGTGCTCGAGCTCATCGCCGAGGGCCTCAGCAACCGCCAGATCGGCGAGCGGCTCTTCATCAGCGGCAAGACGGCGAGCGTGCACGTCTCGGCGATCCTGCGCAAGCTCGGGGCGGCCACCCGCACCGAGGCCGCCTACCGCGCCGGCGCCCTGCGCTGACCCGCCGGCCGCCGCTCTCTCGGCGTTGTCGAGATGACGCAGATCGACCTTCGTTGGCCCTCGGAACGTCGATTTGCGTCACTTCGGCGGGTGGCGCGGCCCGACGACGCGTGGCGCACCGGCCCCGCTACTTCGCCGGCTGGAAGCGCCGCGCCACGTCGATGAGCAGGCGGGCGCCGTAGCCGGTGGCGCCCTTCGAGCGCCAGGAGTCGTCGGCATCCGACTGCATGGTGCCCGCGATGTCGAGGTGCGCCCACGGCGTCTCGCCCACGAACTCGGCGAGGAACAGCGCCGCGGTGGTCGCGCCGGCGTAGGGGCCGCCGAGATTCGAGAGGTCGGCGACGTCGGAGTCGAGCTGCTTGCGGTACTTGCGCTCGAGCGGCAGTTCCCACACCGGTTCGTCGGCCGCGGCCGCCGCGGCCTTCACGAGTCCGATGGTGGTGGGGTCATTGCCGATGACGGCGGCGAGCGACGGGCCGAGGGCCATGAGCGCCGCCCCGGTGAGCGTGGCGATGTCGATGATCGCGTCGACGCCGTCCTCGTTCGCGAGCGCGAGCGCGTCCATCATCACGAGCCGGCCCTCGGCGTCGGTGTTCTTCACCTCGACGGTGGTGCCGCCGCGCGCGGTGAGCACGTCGCCGAGCTTGTAGGCCGAGCCCGACGGCATGTTGTCGGTGCACATCAGCCAGCCGGTGACGGTCGCCGTCGCGTCGAGCGCGCGCAGCGCGGTGAACGCCGCGAGCACGGATGCCGCACCGCCCATGTCCATCTTCATGAGCAGGTGCATCGGGTCGGACGGCTTCAGGCTGATGCCGCCGGAGTCGTACATGATGCCCTTGCCGACGAGACCGAGGTGTCCACTCGAGTTCCCAGGAGGCATGTAGCGCAGCTTGACCATGCGCGGCTCCTCCGCGCTGCCCGAGTTCACGCCGAGGAGACCGCCGCAGCCGAGGTCGATGAGCTGCTGGCGGTCGAACACCTCGACCGCGAAGCCGAACCGGGCACCGAGGGCCACCGCGACGTCGGCGACGTCGGTGGCGGTGAGGTGCCCGGGTGGCGTGTTCGCGAGGTCGCGGGAGATGTTCGCGGCGCGGGCGGTGACGATGCCGCGCTCGGCGCCGGCGGATGCCGCGGCGCGGTCGGCCCCGTCGAGGAGCAGCTCGAGGCGCTCGAGCGGCGTGTCCTTGGGCTTCCGCTGCAGCTCGCGGTAGCGGTAGCGCGCGAGGATCGCGCCCTCCGCGAGCGCCTGAGCGGCGTCCGCGGCATCCGCCGAGCCGATCGACGGCACGCGCAGCGCGATGCGGCCGAACCGGGAGGTGGCGCGAGCGAAGGCCGCCGCCGCGTTGCGGAGGCCGGCGAGATCGAGCTCGCCCGTCGGCCCCGCGCCGACGAGCACGATGAGCGGGCGGCTCGCATGCGGCAGCGCGAGCGTGGTGCCGGGCTTCGCGTCGAACCCGGCGAAGGACTGCGCCTCGCGGTCGAGGTCGATGCCCTCGGGCAGCGTGCCGTCGCTCGTCACGAGCACGCCGATGGYGTCGACGTGCTGCTCGCCGAGCTCGGCGACGACGGCCACCTCTGGCACGGCATCGAGGGACGCGGTGGCCGAGAAGTCGGCGGGGATGAGCTTGACCGGATTGCGCGTCACGCGTGGGTCTCCTTCTCGTCGAGGGCGGGTTCGAACTCGTCGTCGACCACGTCGTCGATGTCGTCGTCATCGTCGGGTTCGAGCTTCTCGGGCAGGTCGCCCCGGCGGCGGCCGGGCATGCGCGTCGCGGGCACGATCGCGAGCAGCGAGATCGCGGCGAGGCCGAGCAGCGAGATCTTCAGCGCCTCGAGCCGCGCCTGGGCGTTCACGGCGATCGCGGCGTCGAGCTCGGGCCCGCTGGCACGGCTGCCGAGCACGTCGGCGAGCTGCTCGTTCGTGAGGAAGTTCGCCTCGTTGATGTTCACCTGCGCGATGAGCTCGTCGGAGATCTCGGGGTGCTCCTGAGCGCCCGAGAGCAGCAGTGCCGAGAGCATGCCCACGGCGAACGCGCTGGCGACGGCGATGCCGACGCTGCCCGAGAGGTTGTGCACGAGCCCGCGCCAGGCGCCGACGTCGCCGGCGAGTTGCCGGGGCGCCGCCGAGAGCAGCGTGTTGAACACGAGGGCGACGATCGCGCCCTGCCCGAGGCCGAGCAGGATGAGCCCGGCGACCACGAAGCCTTGGCTCCACTCGCCTCGCACGGTGAAGGCGAGCAGGGTGAGCGCGGATGCCACGACGATGAACCCGGCGGTCGCGAGCACGCGCGGGGTGTACCGGTCGTAGAGGTAGGCGACGAACGTCGAGGCCAGGAAGATCGACAGGGTGTAGGGGATGATCGAGAACGACGTCTCGATGCTCGACCGGCCCTGCACCACCTGGATGTAGAGCGGGATGAGGAAATTCGCGGCGGTGCCGACGAAGAGCATCGTCGCCATGCACGCCGTGACGGCGCGCTCCGAGCCGGTGGCGAGCACCCGGAGGTCGAAGATGCGCGGCTTGTCCTCGCGCCCGCGACGGCGGAGCCAGGCGAAGAACGCCTGCCCGACGATGAGCCCCGCGATGATGAGCAGCGGCGCGGGCGACAGTCCGAGCACGTCGAAGGGCGCCTGGGGCGTGGCCAGCCAGAGGCCCCACGTGGAGAGCCCGCTGAACCCGAAGCTGAGCAGGATGATGCCGATGGCGGCGAGGATCGCGCCCGTCCAGTCGATGGTGAGTCCGGGCTGGGCGGGGACCCTCTTCAGGCGGAAGCTGAGCAGCAGGTTGATCGCGGCGAGGGCGACCATGAGCGCGAACGACCAGCGCCAGCCGATCGTGGTCGCGAACCAGCCGGCGAGGAGGAGGGCGAGCACTCCGGCCGCGGGAATGGCCGCGGCGAGGAATCCGATCGCCCTGGCCTGCTGCCGCCCGTGGTAGTTCGTCGCGATGAAGACCACGAGGGCGGGGGCGATGAGCGCGATCACGGCACCCGACGACGCCTGCGCGATGAAGAGCATCGCGGGGCTCACGCTCAGTGCCACGCCGAGCATCGCCAGCCCGTGGATCGCGACGGCGATCTGGAACACGCCCCGGCTGCCGAAGCGCGAGCCGATCTTCGCGCCGAGCAGGATGAACGCCGCCATCGCGAACGTGCCCGCGGTGATCGCCGTGCCGACCGAGGTGGCGGGCGTGTCGAGGTCGGTCGTGATGCCGGCCATCGACACGGTCAGCGCGTTCACCGCGAACGACGCCTGGATCTGGGTGAGCACCACCACGATGAGCGGCAGCCACGATGCCTTCACGGCGTCCGAGCTCGGTACCCGACTCGTCGACGCGGTCGTACTCGCGGCCATGCTGCCCCCCAGGTCCACCGCCGGGCCGTGCCGGCTCCTGATCCGACAGTAACGCCGAAGCTCGGCGCGGAGGTAGCCATCGATCGGTTGAGGGCCTCCCAGCGAGCCGGTGGCTAGTCTGAGCGAATGGATCCCGTGGCGACCACGCTGGTCATCCTCGCGCTCGCCATCGTGGCGTTCATGTCGAACCGGGTGCCGCTGGGCATCGTCGCGATCGGCGTGGCCGTGGCGCTCTGGCTCACCGGGATCCTCGACCTCGGGCAGGCGCTCGCCGGCTTCGGCGACCCCACGGTGGTGTTCATCGCGACGCTCTTCATCGTGAGCGAGTCGCTCGATTCGACGGGGGTCACGGCGTGGGCCGGCCGCAGGGTGATCGGGCGGGCGGGAACGAAGCGCACCCGGCTGCTGCTCGTGGTGTGCCTCCTCGTCGCGGGCGTCACGGCGCTGATCAGCGTGAACGGCGCGGTCGCGGCGCTCATCCCCGTGGTCGTCGTGGTCGCCACACGCGCGGGCCTCGCCCCGTCGCAGATGCTCATGCCGCTCGCGTTCTCGGCGCACGCCGGCTCGCTGCTGGCGCTCACGGGCACGCCGGTGAACATCATCGTGAGCGAGGCGGCAGCGGATGCCGGGGCTCGCCCGTTCGGGTTCTTCGAGTTCGGGCTGGTCGGCGTCCCGCTCGTCGTCGGCACGCTGCTGATCGTGGCGCTCTTCGGCCGGCGGCTGCTGCCCGAGCGCGCGGCGACGACGCTCCCGCAGGACGTGAGCGCCCACGCGCGGACCCTGCGCGAGCAGTACGCGCTGCCGGAGGGCACCGAGCTCATCGGCGTGCGCCGCGGCGTGACCGAGGTGGTCGTCGCGCCCCGCTCGGAGCTCATCGGCCTGCACCTGTTCGCGGGCATGGCGACGCCGAGCGGCGACCTCGTCGTGCTCGCCGTGCAGCGCGGCGGCGAGGACCTGACCGGCACCGACACGACGCTGCGGGCGGGCGACACGCTGCTGCTCAGCGGCGGGTGGGAGGAGCTGCAGCGCAACACGGCCGGGCCCGACGTGCTCGTCGTCGACGATCCGGCTCGGGTGCGGCGCTCGGTGCCGCTCGGGGTGGGCGCGAAGCGCGCGATCGTGATCCTCGCCGCGATGGTGGTGCTGCTCGCCACGGGCATCGTTCCGGCGGCGATCGCCGGACTCGCCGCGGCATCCGCCCTGGTGCTCACTCGAGTGGTGACGCCGACCCAGGCCTACCGCAGCGTCTCGTGGACCACGGTCGTGCTCGTCGCGGGGATGATCCCGTTGTCGACGGCGTTCATCACGACGGGCACCGCCGAGGTCATCGCCGGAGGCCTGCTCGGGGTCATCGGCGACGCGTCGCCGTACCTCGCGCTCGCGGCGCTGTGCGTGCTCACCATGGTGCTCGGCCAGCTCATCTCGAACACGGCGACCGTGCTGATCATGGTGCCGATCGCGGCGGTGCTCGCGGCCGACCTCGACGTCTCGGTGCTGCCGTTCATGATGGCGCTGACGGTGTCGGGTGCGGCGTCGTTCCTCACACCCGTGGCCACCCCGGCCAACACGATGGTGCTCGAGCCGGGCGGCTACCGGTTCGGCGACTACTGGAAGCTCGGGCTCCCGTTGCTGCTGCTCTTCCTGCTCGTGGCCGTGTTCTACGTGCCGCTCGTCTGGCCGTTCTGAGGGGGATCATGGTCGACGTCTCACTCCTCGTCGCCGGTGCCGTGTTGCTCGCCGGCATCGTCATCCTGGTGGCGCTGCGCGGACGGCGGCGCGGCGTCGAAGCGACCGCGGAGTCGGCGGTCACGACGGGCTCGATGCCGGTGATGCCAGACCGCGAGCCCGACTCCGCCGCCACGCTCGCAGCGACGGAGGCGGTCGGCGACGCGATGATCGATGCCGGCTTCTCGGGCACCACCGTGCGACGCGCCCTCGAGGACATCGCCAGGGTCAACGGGCTCCCGTCGAGCCAGGTGCTCGTGTTCCCGACGGCCCTGCTCGTCTCCGCGCGAGGCGAGGGCCATCATCGCACCGGAGCGATCACGAGCGGCGAGCGACGCCTGCTGCTCGCGCAGGTCGACGAGCTGCAGCGCACCGTCGACGCGGCACGGAAGGGCGTGCTCGACCCCGAGTCGACGATCCGGCGCGTTCGGGACATCCGGGCGATGGCTCCGCCGTACGGCCGGGTGCTGCGGGTGATCGGCTACGTGGTGCTCTGCGGCGCCCTCGCCGTGCTGCTCGGATCGTCCTGGACCGGCGTGGCCCTGTCGGCCGGACTCGGCGTCATCGTCGGCACCGTCCTGCTCGTCGCCGAGCGCCTGCCCAGCGGATATGGGGCGCTGCTCACCGTCGGGATGGCGTTCGTCGTCGCGCTCGCCGTGTTCCTGCTGCTGCGGGCGGGGCTGGGCTCCGGGATCCTGGCCGCGCTCATCGCGCCGCTGGTGGTGCTGCTGCCGGGCGTGCTGCTGACCACCGCGGCGCTCGAACTCTCGATGGGGCAGATGATCTCGGGTGCAGGGCGTCTCGCGGCGGGCGGTTGGCAGCTGGTGCTCCTGGCCGCCGGCATCGTCACGGCCGGAGCGATCGCCGGAGTGCCCGACTTCGACTTCACCGAGAACCCCGAGGCGCTCGGTCCTGCGGCGCCCTGGATCGCGGTGGTCCTCTTCGGGGTCGGCATCGCCGTGCACCAGTGCGTGCCGCGCCGATCGATCCTGTGGATGCTCCTCGTGCTCGCCATGGCGTACGCCGCCCAGGTGCTCGGTGCCGCGCTCGTCGGCGGGGTGCTCTCGGCGTTCGCCGGGGCGCTCGTCGTGGTGCCGGTCACGGCCCTGGTCGCGCAACAGCCGCGAGGACCCGCGGCGCTCGTGAGCTTCATGCCGGCGTTCTGGCTCCTCGTGCCGGGAGCGCTCGGACTCGTCGGCGTGACCGACCTGCTCACGGGCGACACGAATGGGCTGAACTCGATCGTCGCGACCCTGTCGACCATGGTGGCGATCGCGCTGGGTGTGCTCGCCGGGTCGGTCGTGTCCAACCGCATGGAGCGGCCGGTGCTCTGAGCGACCGGCCGATCACGCGACCGGCCGATCAGCCGATCAGCCGATCAGGCGCCGGTGACGCCGGATGCCGCGGGGCCGCCCGCGCCCGCGGCATCCGCCCCGCCGGTGACCGTGAGGGCGCTGACGAACCGGATGAACACCGAGATCCAGCCGAAGATGATCGAGAACGCGGCCAGCTCGAACGCCGTGAGGTTGTAGTAGCCGAGCGGCTCGAAGAGCACGGCTGAGGCGAGGAGCAGCACGATGCCGCCCCAGCAGAACACGAAGAACCGCCGCGGCATGCCGCGCAGGATCCACGGCGCTCCGATGAGGAGCACGAGGAACGAGATCGACATGCCGACCGCGCAGAAGTTGTGGATCGGCGTGCTCACGTTCACCGGCACGAGGCCGACGCCGGCGAGGAGTACGCCCATGAAGATGAACACGACCGAGACCAAGCGGGGCGCCGAGGCGCGTTCGAGCACCCCCTGCTGCACCAGGGTCGTCAGGTCGCGGTCGACGTAGAGCGCGAACGTCGTGACGAACGCGCCGCCGATGATGAGCGCGAGGTTGAACAGCGAGCTCGAGAAGTCGTCGGCCGTGCCCAGCTGGCTGAAGTGGTACTCCCACCATTGCGGGTCCTGCGCGGTCGCCATGCTCGCGAGGGTCGCGCTCGCCATGAACACGATGAGCAGCATCGCGAGCTTCGGCGTCGTGATCGACGAGACCGAGAGGTAGATCCAGTAGGCCGCGAGCCCGGAGGCCACGGCGACCGCACCGATCGAGGTCCACACGTCGACGACGAGGCCCTCGAAGCTGCGCTGCAGCATCACGAAGACGACCATCGTGAGGATGAACCCGATGATGCCGTGCACCGCGGCGACCGTGCCGACGTCGACCGAGAACTTCCACGGCTTCAGGCGGTGCCGCCACTCCTGGCCGGGCAGGTTGCGCGAACGCCAGTACCCCGCGGCACCGGCGCCGATGCCCACCAGCAGCACCGCGACAGCGGCGACGAGCCCGACGGAGAATCCGCCCCAGAGCGGCCACACGCCGCCGGCGAACAGGAAGGCGGCGATGATGCCGGTCAGCCCGGCGGCGACGGCGCCGGCGAGCAGGGCCTCGGATTCCACGGCGAGGCGGCGAGGGGCTGGCGCCTCGGCGGGCGTCTCCACTACGGCGTGTGCGGTCATGGCTGGATCGTACGCCCGGCGCTTCGGCTCGCGGCAGTCCCCGAGCACGTGTCTCGGCGAGTCGCGCGTAGGCTCGGTGACCATGGCGCCGGCACCGGGGGAGGAGCGGGCGGATGCCGCGACACTGCGCCCGAGCATCCGCGCGGTGGCCGCGCTCGCCGGCGTCTCGCCGACGACCGTGTCGCACGCGCTGAGCGGCACCCGGTCGGTGAGCGCTGCGACGCGCGAGCGGGTCGTGCGGGCGGCCGCCGAGCTGGGCTACACGCCGAACCGGCTCGCGAGTGGGCTGCGGATGCGGCGCACGGGCGTCATCGGGCTCGCGAGCGACCGGATCGCCACGACGCCGTTCGCCGGCCGCATCGTGCAGGGCGCCCAGGAGGCGGCCCGCGAGCGCGACGTCGTGCTGATGGTCGTCGACTCCGAGGGCGATCCCGCCTTGGAGGAGGCGCAGCTGCGGGCGCTCCTCGACCACCGCGTCGACGGCATCGTGCTGGCGCGGATGTCGCACCAGGAGGTCGCGCGCCCCGCGGCGCTCGGGGCGACGCCCGCTGTGCTCGTCGACGGGGTGCCCGCCGGCGGGTGGCGCGTGCCCGCGATCGCGCCCGACGAGGAGGGGATCGCCGCGACGGCGGTGGCCCACCTGGTGGCTGCCGGGCACCGTCGCATCGGCTTCGCCACGACGACGGATGACGCACCGGCGAGCCGTGGCCGAGAGGCCGGGTTCCGGGGTGCGCTCGATGCCGCCGGGCTCGCGGGACCGGACGGCTCGGGCGCTGCCGTCGAACGGGCCGCCTCGGATGCCGCGGGCGGCCGGCTCGCGGGTCGACGGCTGCTCGACCGCCCGGCCGCCGAGCGCCCCACCGCCGTGTTCTGCTTCAACGACCAGATGGCCATGGGCGTGTACCAGGCGGCGTCCGCCCTCGGCCTCGACGTGCCGCGCGACTGCTCGATCGTGGGCGTCGACGACCTCGACATCGTCGCGGCGGCGCTCGAGCCCGGGCTCACGACGATCGCGCTCCCGCACCGCGAGATGGGGCGCTGGGGCATGACGACGCTGCTCGACCGGATCGACGGCAGCCCTGGCATCGACGGCAGGGATGGCGATGCGGCGACGGATGCCGCGGAGCCGGTGCTGCTCGCGTGCGAGCTCGTCGAGCGCGGCTCGGTCGCGTCGCCGGCCGCCGCAAGCTGAAGACCCCCGCGGCGAAAGAGGTCCGCCCAGCTCAGCCGTGCCGGTCGACGGGTGCGACCGCGAGCGGGGACAGCCGCAGCGAGCGCAGCTCGGTCGTGCCGCCGACGGACTCGACCGAGAGGCCGTTCGCGCCGGGCGCCCCGAACACGAGGCTCGAGAGCGTCGCCTCGCCGCCGTTCACGAAGACCTCCACCGAGGACGCGTCGACGATCACGTCGAGGGTCACCACGCCGTCGCGCAGGGGGGCGGGTGCCGAGCGCACCGCGCGGTAGGCGTCGGGCATGGAGGCCGCGGCGGCATCCGCGTCGCGCGCGACGAACGCCGTCCCCGAGGCGAAGTCGACGCCGACCGCGGCGAACGAGCCGTCGCCCTCCTTCACCCGGAACCGCACCTCCGATGCCGGGTCGTCAGGATCGGGGGCGACCTCGACGCGCAGGCGGTAGGCATCCGACCGCGGCTGCGGGAGCTCGGCCGAGTCGGCGGGGTCGAGGTCGGCGGCCGGACGCGGTGCCGCGGCATCCGTCACCCGCAGGCCGGTGCGCTCCCGGGCCTCGCCCTCGAGCGACTCGAGGCCCGCGACCGGGCTCGAGACCAGCGTCGGCCGTCCGTCCACGGTCCGCAGCGCGAGCTCCCGCACGAGCGAGTCGGCACCGCCGTGCCAGTCCTCGGTCGGCAGGTCGCCGGCGTATGCCCAGTTGTTGAGCCAGCCGACCGCGTAGCGCGACGCGAGGCGGTCGGACTCGGACCGGCGCGGGTCGTCCCACGTGACGGCGGCGTAGAAGTCGGCGCCGTGGTCGAGCCACGCCGGCTCGGCGGCATCCGTGGTGAACCGTTCGCCGTCCCACGCGCCCGTCCAGTACGCGGTGCCCGTGGTCTTGCCGTGCTCGGCGCCGTTCACGCCGGCCGCGAGCACCCAGGTGGTCCTCGCCGGATCGCCGTCGAGCGACATCCGGAACAGGTCGGGGCACTCGAGGATGCCGAGGTCGTCGCGCTCGAAGGCGGAGCGGTAGGTCCAGTCCGTGAGATCGGGTGACGTGTAGAAGCCGATCTTGTGACCCTCGGCGAGCACCATCAGCCACTCGCGTCGTTCGTCGTCCCAGACGATCTTGGGATCCCGCCAGTGCTCGCTGCCCGGATTGTCCATCACGGGATTGCCGTCGAACGGCTCGAATCGGAAGCCGCCGTCGGTCGAGACGAAGAGCGACTGCCGCTGCACGCCGTCGGCCTGCTGGGTCATGATCGCGATGACCGCGCCCCGGCCGAAGCCCGCGGTGCCGTCGGTGTCGACCACGGCGCTGCCGGTCTCGATGTCGCCGAGCCCGTTCGCGTACTTCTCGATCGCGACGCCCTCCTCGCGCCAGTGCACGAGGTCGGTCGAGGTCGCGTGGTACCACTCGGTGCCGTTCCCCTCGGGGTAGTCGGCGTTGTAGAGGTAGTAGTAGTGCCAGCGTCCGTCGAGCCAGAAGGGGCGCTGCGGGTCGTTCATCCACCGCTCGGCGGGCGTGAGGTGCACGGCCGGTCGATAGGTCGACCAGCCGTCGGGCCGCGTGAAGTCGCGGTCGCCGTCGGGGCGGTCGGATGCCTCGGGCTTCGCGTTCGAGGACGCCGTCGGCGCACTGCCCGGGCCGGGCACGAGCACGACGGCCAGCACCGCGGCGATGACCGCGGCGATCGCCACGGTGGTGGCGGTCACCCAGGTGCGGGGTCGACGACGCCACGGTCGCGGATGTGCCGGGCCGCTTCGCGGCGCGGGTGTCTTCGCGCCCGGCGGTGAGCCGGGACGGGGTGTTCGGTTCATGATCCTCCGTCGTGGTTCGCGCATCGCACGATCGGCCACTGCGCCTGCGAGGGCGGTCCGGTCGGATCGGCGATGCGCCTTCGCAGCGGTGTTCGGTGGGAGGAGCGCAAGCGCCACTCGAGGAATCAGGGGCCACGGTACGGGTTTGCAAATCGATTTGCAATTTCTGGCGGGTGGATCCGTCCCGTGGAAGCGCGACCATCCCTGTCAGCCTGCTGATCGGGGAATTTCCATGCGAACGCACCGTTCATGAAGGGGTCGACGCGGACTTGACAACGTTGTCAGCCGACCCATAGCTTGCTGTTCGGGGGAAGCACGAACGCCACGTTCTCGACGACCGGCCAGGCACCAGCCGGCGGTCATCACGAAAGCGAAGAACGTGAACACGACACACGCTGCACCGCGCACCCATGACCGGCGCGGTCACGCCATCCGACCTGGCGCGCTCAGGCGAGCCACCCGGTCGCACCTCGACTCCCGACCGTTCGGCTGACGCCCGACGGCTCGGACCGGACGGATGCGCGACCGTGGCACGCCCGCACGCGGCATCCGCCCGCCATCGCCGCCGCCCGGCGGCACCACCACCCATCACCCTGGAACAGGAAGGCGACAGACATGTCGACACCCACCCGGCGCACGAGGCGCCCACTCATCGGAGGGATGATCACGGCCGGTGCCGTGCTCGCCACCCTCTTCACCGGCACGGCGGGGGCCGTCGCGGCACCCGACGACCTGCAGCCCGGCCCCGAGCCCACGGCGCACACGCAGGAGGCGTTCGCGCCCGAGTCCGACTTCACCTCGAAGTGGACCCGCGCCGACGCCCGGCAGCTCGCACGGCTCTCGGACCCCGAGGCGCCCTCGCGTGAGAACTCCATGCCGGCCGCACTCACCATGCCGACCGTGCCGCAGGACTTCCCCGACATGTCGAACGGCGAGGTCTGGGTGTGGGACACCTGGCCGCTGACCGACAAGGACGGCAACCAGTACAGCGTGAACGGCCAGGAGATCATCTTCTCGCTCGTGGCCGACCGCAGCCTCGGCTTCGACGACCGGCACGTCTTCGCCAAGATCGGCTACTTCTTCCGGCCCGCCGGCGTTCCCGCCGATGAGCGCCCCGAGAACGGCGGCTGGACCTACGGCGGCCTCGTCTTCAAGGAGGGCGTGACCGGGAAGATCTTCGACGACCAGTCGTACAGCCACCAGACCCAGTGGTCGGGCTCCGCCCGAATCGACAAGGGCGGCAAGATCAACCTGTTCTTCACGGATGTCGCGTTCTACCGTGACGCCGCTGGCAACAACATCAAGCCGTACGACCCGCACATCGCGCTCAGCGTGGGCACGGTGCACGCCAACAAGCAGGGCGTGCGATTCACGGGCTTCGACTCCGTGACCGACCTGCTCGAGGCCGACGGCACCTACTACCAGAACGGCGAGCAGAACGAGTTCTTCAATTTCCGCGACCCGTTCACCTTCGAGGACCCGGCCCACCCGGGTGAGACCTACATGGTGTTCGAGGGCAACTCGGCCATGCCGCGCGAGTCCGCGAGCTGCGACGCCGAGGACCTCGGCTACCGCGAGGGCGACCCGTACGCCGAGGACGTCGACCAGGTGAACGCCTCGGGCGCGACCTACCAGATCGGCAACATCGGGCTCGCGAAGGCCAAGAACGACGACCTCACCGAATGGGAGTTCCTGCCCCCGATCCTCTCGGCCAACTGCGTCACCGACCAGACCGAGCGTCCCCAGTTCGTGTTCAAGGACGGCAAGTCCTACCTGTTCACGATCAGCCACCGCGGCACGTTCGCGAACGGCATCGACGGACCCGAGGGCGTCTACGGCTTCGTCGGCGACGGCATCCGCAGCGACTTCCAGCCGCTCAACGGCGGCTCGGGCCTCGCGCTCGGCAACCCGACGAACCTGAACTTCGCCGGCGGCCAGCCCTTCGCCCCCGACTACAACCAGCACCCCGGCCACTTCCAGGCGTACTCGCACTACGTGATGCCCGGCGGCCTGGTGCAGTCGTTCATCGACACGATCGGCACGCACGACGACTTCGTGCGCGGCGGCACCCTCGCCCCGACCGTGAAGATGGACATCCACGGCGACACCACCAGCGTCGACTACTCCTACGGCAACGGCGGGCTCGGCGGCTGGGCCGACATCCCGGCGAACCTGAACGTCAACTCCGGCGGCAAGCTGAAGTAGGCCGAGCTGCGCTGGTCACCCGATCAGCGCGAGATCGACGGATGCCCCGGGGCCGACCGCCCCGGGGCATCCGTGTGCCGTCGGCTACGAACCGGCCGTGGTCGGGGCGGTCCGCTCGGTGCGGGAACCCAGCGCCGACTCGAGCACGGCGCGCCGCGACATCCGTCGCCCTCGCCCGCGACCCGCGAGGAACGCCGCCGCACCGTCGGAGGCGAGCACCGCGTCCACGAACGGCTGGAACGTGACGTACGAGCGCTGGTCCGAGAGGCCGGTGCGTGCGCGCAGCGCGTCGGCCGCGCCGAGCAGCGTGCCGGCCCGCTCGAAGTCGCCGGTGGTGGCCACCGATGCGCTCACACCCTCGAGCGCGAACGCGATCCCGTTGTCGTTGCGCAGCCGCACGGCGAGATCGAGGTTGCGCAGGAACGCCTCGCTCGCGTCCTGGCCGAGGGCGAGCTGCGCCCATCCCACCTGGGTGAGCGCGATGCTCTCGACGAACATGTCCTGCGCCCGCACCGCCTCGTCGAGCGACTGCTCGAACAGCGTCATCGCTCCGGCCAGGTCGCCGCGCTGCAGTCGGATGCGCCCGAGCGCGCCCCGGTACAGCGCGTCGAAGCTCGCATCTCGGCCGTCTTCGAGGTCGAGCGCCGCACGCTGGCGGGCCTCGGCGAGCTCGAGGTCGGGCGGTTCCACCGACATGTAGGCGAGCGACAGCACCGTCAGCGTCAGGCCCTCCCCGAACTCGTCGCCGATCTCCCGGAAGAGTCGAACACTCTCCTCGAGCTTCTCCGTGCTGATCTCCGCATCCGTCTGCCACAGCGAGACCCACGAGGGGAATGCGAGCAGGATGGCCCGAGTGCGCGTCGAGAGTGGTTGTCCCGCCGCGAGGAGGTCCTCCGTCCATGTCTTCGCCTCGGGGAGGTAGCTGCGGATCCACCAGTACAGCAGCAGCCGCCACACGGCGTCCGCGACCGCGTCGACCTCGTCGACCGCGATCAGGTGCCGGAAGGCGGCGCGCAGGTTGTCGCGCTCCGCCTCCAAGCGGTCGAGGGCCGCGACCTGGGTCGCACCGCGCAGCAGCGGCTCCATCTGGGCTGCGAGGCCCGCGTAGTGGTCGGCGTGGGCGCGGCGCGCTGCGGCGGCATCCGGATCCCGATCGAAGCGGGCCCCTGCGATCTCCCGCACCGGCACCAGCATCGAGAAGAGCGGCACGTCGGCGTCGCCGTGCTGGCGCAGCAGGCTCCCGTCGACGAGCTCGAGCAATATGCCGAGCAGGTCGGTCGCCCACGGGGCGCCGGCGGTCACCGCCTCCACCGCGTCGAGGCTGAAGTCACCGGCGAACACGCCGAGGCGCACGAACATCGCCCGGGCCTCGTCGCTGAGCAGGTCGATGCTCCACTCGACGGTCGCCTCGATGGTGCGCTGACGTTCCGGCACGTCGCGGGCGGCGGTGACGAGCAGCGGCAGCACGCGATCCAGCCGCGCCCGCATGGCGGCCGGGGTAAGGGCACGGATGCGGGCCGACGCGAGCTCGATCGCCAAGGGCACGCCCTCGAGGGCGCGGCAGATGTGGACGACATCCGCCGCGTTCTCGGGCGTCACCTCGAACCGGGGATCGGCCGCCCGTGCACGGTCCCGGAAGAGGCGAACCGCCGGGGCGGCGAGGATCTCGTCGACGGTCCCGTCATCGGCCGGATCGGCGAGGTCGGGCGGCAGGGCGAGCGGCTCCACGTCGAAGACCTGCTCGCCGCGCACCCTGAGCCGCGCACGACTCGTCACGAGGAACGTCGCGCCGGGCACGTCGGTGAGCAGCGTCACGAGGTCGCGCGCGGCATCGAGCACCTGCTCGAAGTTGTCGAGCACGATCAGGTCCCGCCGTCCGGCCCGCGCGATGCCGAGTTGCTCGCTCAGCGGGGCGTCGCCGGAGTCGCGCACGCCGAGTTCGCGGGCGATGGCCGGGAGCACGTCCGCCGGGTCGCGCACGTGCTCGAGGGTCACGAACGTCACCCGGTCGAACGGCGGCCCCGCCTGGCGCGCCACCTCGATCGCGAGGCGGCTCTTGCCGATGCCGCCAGGACCCACGAGCGTGATCAGCCGCTGCGCGTCGTCGGCGAGCCAGGTGAGCAGGGCCGTGACCTCGAACTCGCGTCCCACCGCCTCGGTGTACGGGGCGGGTATGCGCCCCGTCGGTGGCGCTGCCGCGGCGGTCCGGGCGCCGTCGGATGCCTCGTCGGCAGGCGCCCCGTCGCCCGCGGCCCCGGCTTCTGAGGTGACCGCACCCCGCGACGCGTCGAACCGCTCGGCGAGCAGGGTGGCGAGGTCGGACTCGATCAACTCCGCCAGCTCGTCGGCCGTCGAGAACGGCGTGTACGAGGCGGTGCCGTCATCCCGAATCCGGTCGAGGAGTTCGGTCAGGCGTTCCTCGCGCTCGGCAGCCCGCTTCACGTAGATGAGCTTCGGCATGTCGCCGGGCGTCAGCCGGTACTCGTCCTCGAGGCCCGAGATCTCCTCGCCGGGTGAGATCCAGCCGTACTGCTGCCAGTACACACCGACGAACACGTCGCTCTGGCCGAGGTACGCACGGTAGAGGTCGCGGGGCGGGTGCGGTCGCGCGCCCAGTTCGAACATCACCGGCGCCAGCCGTAGCCGCTCGATCGCCGCCCGGGCCGCTCTCCGCTCCGGCTCGAGTTCCTTCAGGGTCGAGCTCACGAAGACCCGCAGCCGCTGGTCGGGGGTGCGGATCGACGCCTCTGCGGTCATGACCGCACGTCCGTCGTGCGCAGCGTGGCCGAGGTGCTCGGGGTGGAGAGCGCCCCGGGGGCGAGCGCGATCTCCAGCACGGCGCTTCGCGGCATCCGTCGACCGACGACGCGTRCCGCCTCGAACTCGGCAGCACGGTCGGTGGCGAGCACGGCATCGACGAACGACTGGTAGGTCACGTACGAGCGCTGGTCGTTGATGCCCGTGCGAGCCCGCAATGCGTCGGCGGCACCGAGGAGGAAGCCGGCGCGCTCGAGATCGCCCGAGGCGGCCGCGCATGCGGCGAGCCCCTCGAGTGCATAGGCGTCGCCGTCGTCGTTCCGCAGGAGGAGCGAGAGCTCCAGCGCCCGCGCGAACGGCTCGGGCTGCGATTCGCCCGCCGCGAGACGAGCCCAGCCGACCTGCGTCAGGACGAGGACCTCGGCGAACCGGTCGGCCGCGTGCTMGGCGATCCGTCGAGCACGCTCGTAGCAGTCCGTCTCGCCGGCTAGGTCACCGCGGAGGAGAAGGATGCGTCCGAGCCCCGAGAGGAACAACGAGTGGAAGGTCGCGTCACGTCGCACCGGTTCCAGCTCGAGCGCCGAACGCTGCCGGGCCTCGGCGCGGTCGAGGTCGGCGGGGGTGACCGACATGAACGACAGCGACGCGATCGAGAGGGCGAGGCCTTCGCTGAACTCGTCTCCGATCGTGCGGAAGAGCGCGACGGCCTCCTCCACCGGCTCGGTCGTGATCTTCGCATCGGGCTGGAAGAGCGCGACCATCGACGAGAACGCGAGCGCGACCGCGCGGGTGCGTGGAGACAGCGGCCGACCGGATCCGAGGACGATCTCCATCCAGGCCTTCACCTCGTGGAGCAGGCCCCGGATCCACCAGTACAGGAACAGCCGCCAGACCGCGTCCGCCACGACGTCGACCTCGCCGATCGCGATGAGGTGGCGGTAGCCGGCCCGGATGTCGTCGCGCTCCGACTCGAGCCGGTCCAGGGCGGCCGGCTGCGTCTCGCCGCGAAGCACCAGTTCGGTCGCCGAGGCGAGGCGCACGTAGAACTCGCCGTGTGCGCGGCGCACCGCATCGGCCGCGGGATCGTCGGCGAACCTGGCGGCGGCGACCTCCCGCACCGGCACGAGCATGGAGAAGAGCGACAGGCCATGGTCGTCGTGCTGCCGCAGGAGGCTGCCGTCGACCAGGTCGAGGAGGGTGCCGAGCAGGTCGGCGGCCCAGGGTGCGCCGGCCGTGACGGCCTCGACGGCGTCGAGGCTGAAGTCGCCCGCGAAGACGCCCAGCCGCTCGAACAGCGCGTGGGCGTCGTCGCCCAGC
>NZ_JBFUCL010000017.1:0-21504 GCF_056405255.1 Agromyces sp. P1_H4
CGCTGTAGCCCTCGAGCGTCGCCTGCGTCTCGCTCGGGTCGCCGCCGGCGGCGTGCGCGGTCTGCGCCCCGTTCGAGATGTCGCGGACCTCGGACTCGTCGGCGGTGCAGGCGTCGACGCTCGAAGCGGCGCCCTCGGCGCCACCGGCGGCGGCGCAGCGGGAGTGGAGCTGTGCACTCGGGAAGACGAGGGCGGCGGCCGTGGTGATTCGTTGCAGGGGTGCAGCCTAAGGATCGGCGCTTCGMCGGTTCAGGGGGATCGAGCCCGCCGGACGGACGACGACGGGGCGCGGCATCCGCTGATCGGATGCCGCGCCCCGCGCTCGTGCCGGTGCCCGCTAGTCGGCGCTGCAGGCGTCGTTGACGCCCGACGCCGCGTCCTGGATCGCGGTCTGGTGCTCGGCGACCGCGTCGGAGTCGACCTCGGCATCGGGATCGGAGGGCAGCGTCGCGGCGAACTCGGCCGCGTCGTCGAGCGCCCCGGCGAGCTTCTCGAGCTCATCGCTCACGGCGTCGGACGTGTCTTCGCCGAGCTGGTCGACGCGGTCGCTGTAGCCCTCGAGCGCGGACTGGATCTCGGCGGGGTCGCCGCCCGCGGCGAGCGTGTTCTGCGCGCCGTTCGAGATGTCGCGGACGTCGGACTTCACCGTGTCGCACTCGTCGGCGCTCGACGAGGCTCCGCTCCCGCCGGCCGCACATCCGGCGAGCAGCAGCGCGCCGGCGAAGACCAGCGCGGTGGACGTCATGATTCGTTGCATGGTGATGGTCCCCCTGATCGTGGTGGTGGTTCCCACCATAGCGAGCACCCTCCGACACTCGCCGCGTCCCCGTGTCAAGGGCCTGACGACCCGACCGTGCGCGACCTAGGCTCGCCGGCATGAGCACGCCAGACGAGTCGGGTGCGCGTCCGAATCCCGAGGCCGGGGGCGGGGCGGCCGCGCCGCTGAACGATCCCGAGCAGACGCGCAAGGACGTGAGCTACAGCCCCGGCAGCGAGGCGGAGACTGCGGCCAAGCAGGCCGATCCCCTCCCCGAGGGGATCGACGACGACATCGACACGTCGCGGATCCGGGCGGTGCCGGGCACCGGCGGCCCCGACGACGCGGGCGACGTGGAGCTCGACCCCGAGGAGATCGGGGAGATCCGCGGCATCCGGGGCATCCCCGACTGAGCCGCGGAGACCGACGAGAGGAGAGGACCGACATGACCGACTTCGTGGACCCGCTGGAGGAGCCGTTCGACGCCGACCGCGACCCGCGACCGCTCGACCCCGACGTCGACGACGCGCGCGTCGACTCGTCGGAGGCCGACCGTCAGGCGGCCCAGGACGGCACCAAGGTCACCAGCGCGAGCGAGGGCGACCCRCTCGACGAGACGACCCCCGTCGACAACTGGGAGTGAGCGACCGGCCGTCGGCCGGCGTCATGCGGTGACCCCCGCGGCGTGCTCGGGTGCCGCGCGCGGGGCTCCGGCGTCGGACGCGAGCCCGTCGAGGTCCCAGCCGGGCCTCGGCACCGAGTCGAGCAGGAGCCGGGTGTACGGATGCCGCGGCGCGGCCAGCAGCGACGCCGTCTCGCCCCGCTCCACGATCTCGCCGGCGCGCATCACCACCGTCTGCTCGCAGACCCGGCGCACCACGGCGAGGTCGTGGCTGATGAACAGCACGGTCAGTCCCCGCTCCCGGCGGATCGCCGCCACGAGGTCGAGCACCTGCGCCTGCACGGAGACGTCGAGCGCGCTCGTCGCCTCGTCCATCACGAGCACGTCGGGCTCGATCGCGAGCGCCCGGGCGATCGCCACGCGCTGCCGCTGACCGCCCGAGAGGGTGCGAGGGCGGGCGGTGGCGTGCGTGGCGTCGAGGCCCACTTGCTCGAGCAGGTCGAGGACCCGGGTGCGCGCGTCACTCGTGGTGAGCGCCGCGTGCAACCGGAGCGCGTCCTCGATCGCGCGTCCGGCCGGGATGCGCGGGTCGAGCGACAGGTACGGGTCCTGGAAGACCATCTGCACCGATCGGGAGTGCGCGAGCCGCTCCGCGCGCCGGCGCGGGACCGACGTGCGGACGGCACCCGCCACGACGATCTCCCCCTCGTCCACCGACTCGAGCCCGACGATCATGCGCGCGAGCGTGGACTTGCCCGATCCCGACTCCCCCACCACGGCGAGCGCACCGCCGCGCGGGATCGCCATCGACGCGTCCACGACGGCGCGCACCCGGGCCGTGCCGTGCGCGCGGTAGGTCTTCGAGACGGCTCGGACGTCGAGCATGGGGTCGGCGATGAGGGCCTGCCCCGCGGCATCCGGAACCGACGTGACGAGCGCCGGCCCCCCTGCATCCGGCACCGCAACGGCGGGAGCCTCGACGACCGCGATCGTCGGCGTCGCCGCCACCAGCCGCCGCGTGTACGGCGCCTGCGGCCGGAGGAACACCTGGCGGGCGTCGCCGTGCTCCACGACCCGGCCGGCGCTCATCACGTAGACGCGGTCGCAGATGGATGCCGCGAGGTTCAGGTCATGGGTGATGAAGAGCATGCCCATGCCCCTTGACGCACGTTGCTCGCCGAGCACGCCGATGATCTCGGCCTGCGTGGTGACGTCGAGGGCGGTGGTCGGCTCGTCGCAGATGAGCAGCCGCGGCGAGCTCGTGAGCGCACCCGCGATCATGACCCGCTGCAGCATGCCGCCCGACAGTTCGTGCGGGTACTGGCGCAGGTGGTCCTCGGGGCGCGGCAGCCGCACGGCGCGCAGCAGCTCGATCGCCCGCGCGTCGGCGTCGGCACGCGACCGGCCGTCGACCAGCCGGAGCGTCTCGGTGAGGTGGTCGCCGATGGTGCGCATCGGGTTGATGCCCGCGCGCGGGTCCTGGAAGACCATGCCCGCGCTCGACCGGCGCAGGGCGAGCAGCTCCCCGGTCGGGGCGCCCAGGACCTCGCGGTCGTCGAGCCGCACCGAGCCGGCTGTCCTCGCGCCGCGGGGCTGCAGGCCGATCACCGAACGGGCGGTGAGCGACTTGCCCGAGCCGGATTCGCCGACGAGGCCGACCGTCTCCCCCTCCGCGACGCGCAGGGAGACCCCGTCGAGCAGGCGGGCGCCGCCCGGCAGGTCGAGCGTGTAGTCCGAGATGTCGAGCAGCGTCATGCTGGGGTTCCTCCTCCGATGCGGTCGGAGAGCTCCTCGCCGATCACGTTCACGGCGACGACGGCGATGACGACGGCCACCGCCGGCACGATCGCCGGCAGGAAGTGGCCGCCGAGGAGCCCCGCCTGGGCCTCGTTGATCATGGCGCCCCAGTCGGCGGTGGGCGCCTGCACGCCGAGGCCGAGGAACGACAGGGCGGCCAACTCTGCGAGCACGTACCCGAAGTTCAGCGTCGACTGGGCGCCGACGATCGGGGTCACGTTGGGCAGCACCCGGCGGGTCGCGATCCAGCCGCCCGCGAAGCCCTGCACCCGGTAGGCCGAGACGTAGGGGCGGCTCCGCTCGGAGGCGACGAGCGAGCGGGTGAGTCGGGCCACGAACGGCGCGTACGCGATGCTCATGGCGATGACCGGGGCGACGAGCCCCTTGCCGAACAGTGCGACCGCCATGATCGCGATGAGCAGCGATGGGAAGGCGAACACCACGTCGAAGATGCGTCCGAGGACCGAGTCGATCCAGCCGCCGCGCCAGCCGGCCAGGAGCCCCAGGAGGATGCCGATGACGGTCGAGGAGATCACCACGATCAGGGGTGCGAGCAGGGCGGTGCGGGCGCCGTACATCATGCGGCTCAGGATGTCGCGGCCGAGCGCGTCGGTGCCGAGCCAGTGGGCCGACGACGGGCTCGCGTACACCGCGGCGAGGTCGACCTGGTCGGGATCGTAGGGCGCGACCCACGGCGCGAAGATCGCCGCGAAGGTCAGCACGCCGAGGACGACGAGGCTGATGACGTAGGCCGTGTTCGCCGGCCGGGCACGCGGGGCGCGCAGCACCTCGAGCGCGAGGGTGGGGGTGGTCATCTGGCACCAGCTCCTGCGGCGGATCGGGGGTCGACCCAGGGTTCGAGGATGTCGATGATCGCGTTCACCACGACGAAGGCGAACACGACGAGCAGCACGATGGCCTGCACGACCGGGAAGTCGAGACGGTCGACGGACTGCACGAGCAGCGAGCCGATGCCCGCGAGGCCGAAGGCGGCCTCGACGATCGAGCTCGCGACGATGAGGCCGGCGACGAGCACGCCGCTGACCGTGAGGATCGGCCCGATCGCGTTGCGGAACACGTGCCGCCGCACCACGGTGGCGCGGCCGAGTCCGCGGCTCGTGGCGACCTCGACGTGCTCCCGGCCGAGCTGGTCGACCATCGACGATCGGGTCACCTTGCCCACGAGCACGACGAACACCACGGCCAAGGCGATGGACGGCAGCACCAGGTGGTACACCGTGTCGAGGAATCCGCCGTCGCCCGAGCCGAACGACGGGAACCAGCCGAGCTGCACCGCGAACACGGCGATGAGCACGATCGACCCGACGAACGAGGGGATGGCGCCGAGTACGGTCAGCCCGATGAGCACGCCGCGATCGAGGATGCGACCCCGATTGAGGGCGGCGACGATGCCGCCGACCAGGCCGACCACGGCGATCATCAGCCCGGCCATGACCACGAGGCCGAGCGTCACGGGCAGGCGCTCGCCGATCACGGCGGTCACGTCCTGCCGGTACTGCAGCGACCGCCCGAGATCGCCGTGCAGCACGCCGGCGAGCCACTGCAGGTACTGCTGCCACGGCGGCAGGTCGAGCCCGTACTGCGCGGTGACCTGCGCGATCGCCTCGGGCGACGGCTTGCGTCCGCGCAGCAGGAAGGTGACGGGATCGCCGGGCACCAGGAACCGCGAGAAGAAGACCAGGAGCGACGCCAGGAACAGCGTGAGGAGCAGGCCGCCGAGCTTGCCGGCCACCCGCCGGGCGGCGGTCACGGGACGACCGCCGCTCCGCCGGCTGGGGCGCGATGCCGACGGATGCCGCTAGCGGGCGCCAATGGTCGCCGCCCAGGGGTAGTAGAGGAACGCGATCGACGGGGCGACGCCGGTGATGCGCTCCCCCAGGAACAGCGGCATCGGACCGGTGTAGAGCGGCAGCCACGGCAGCTCCTCGTTGGCGATGCGCTGGGCCTCGGCGGTCTTCTCCGAGCGGGCGGCGGGGTCGTCGATCGCGATCGCGTCGTTCACGACCTGGTCGAACTCGGGGTCGGACCATCCGCCGTAGTTGCTGAACTCGCCCGTTCGCAGCACGCTGTACATCTCCAGCGGGTCGGGGCTCGAGAGGTACCAGGACGTGTAGAAGAGGTCGATGCCCTCGCGGGCGCTCGGGTCGGAGAACAGCGCGGTGTAGGCGCTCGGGGTCACCGTCTCGATGGTGGCCTTGAGGCCGATCGACTCGGCGGCGGCCGCCGTCGCCTGCGCGATCACGTTGAAGTCGCTACTGATCGGCGCGGTGGCGAACACGATCTCCTCGCCGACTGCGCCCGCGTCCTCGACGAGCTGCTTCGCCGCCGCGAGGTCGTACGGGTACTCCTCGAGGTCGTCGAAGGCGGCGTCGAGGCCCGCGTCGCTGGCTCCGACCCAGACCGACTCCGTCGTGAGCGCATCCGTGACCTCGCCGTAGCCCTTGGCTGCGGCCGAGACGATGCCCTCGCGGTCGAGCGCCATGAGCAGCGCCTTCCGCACGTTCACGTCGCCGAGCGGCCCGTCGAGGTTGGACACGATGAGGCTCGACACGGCCGTGCTCATGCCGAACAGCATGTCGCCGACGCTCGAGTTCTCGAGCTGCGGCACCGCCTCGAGCGGCACCATCCAGCCGCCGTCGACCTCGCCTGAGGCCAGCGCGTTCACGCGGGCGTTGGCGTCGTTCATGAAGAGGAACTGCACCTCGCCCGACTTCGCGCGCAGCGACTCGTCCCAGTAGTCGTCGTAGCGGGTGAGCGTGATGCGCTCCCCCGCCTTCCACTCGGTCAGGCTGAAGGGGCCGGTGCAGTTCACGCCGCCGGTCGAGTTGCCGTAGTCGGCGCCCGCGTCGGCAAGCGTGGCCGCCGACTCGATGACACCGGCGGAGCCGCCCATCGCGAGGTTGAACTGCGAGTCGGCGGATGCCTCGGTCACGGTGACCTCGCGGTCGCCGGTCTGCTCGATCGAGGTGACGTTCTGGTACACCGAGTACCACGAGGAGCCGACCGCCGGGTCGAGGTGGCGGCTCATCGACGCGACGACGTCGGCGGCCGTGAGCGGCGTGCCGTCGTGGAAGGTCACGCCGTCGCGGATCGTGTAGACCCACGTCGTCGGGGTGGGATGCGCGAACGACTCGGCGAGCGCCGGGGTGAGCGTGTAGTCGGGGTTCAGGCGCAGGAGCGATTCGCACACGTTGGCGAGCACCTGGTTGTCGGAGTAGTCGAACGCGTAGGCGTAGTCGAGCGAGTACGGCTCGGCGTAGCTCACCCAGGAGAACGAGTCGATGTCGCCCGACGGGGCATCGGTCTGCGTGGTGAGCTCGTAGTCGGGGTCGGCGGGCGCCTCGGTCGCGGGCGGGGTGCACCCGGTCAGCGCGAGCGCGGCGCCAAGGGTGCCGGCGACGACGGCCGTCGCACGGCGCGAGACGCGGCGGACCCCGCGGTGGGGGGAGGTGCGGTGCTGGGGGTCGGACATCGTGCGCTCCTCGGAGTCAGTCGTTGCGGAGGTGGACGGGCTCGCCCTCGACCCACGTCGAGACCACCGTCGAACGGTGGATCTCCTCGGCGGGCACCGAGAACGGGTCGGGGTCGAGCACGACGAGGTTCGCGAGGTAGCCCTCGCGGAGGTACCCGGTGTCGTGGTCGCGGTGGTTCACGTAGGCCGTGCCCGAGGTGTAGGCGGCCATCGCGGTGGCCAGGTCGAGGCGCTGGTGGGCCCCGCCGAGCGGCCCGGCATCGATTCCGGGCGCGACCCGCGTGACCGCGATGTGGATCGCGTCCATCGGGTCGGCGCTCGACACCGGCCAGTCGCTCCCGGCGGCGAGGCGCGCTCCGTGGCGCACGAGGTCGCCGAACGGGTACTGGCGCGACTCGGCGCCGTCCTGGAGGAACGGCAGGGTCAGCTCGTCGATCTGGTCCTCGTGGGTGGCCCAGAGCGCCTGGATGTTCGCCACGGCGCCGAGCCCGGCGAAGCGGGCGGTCTCGGTCTCCTCCACGACCTGCAGGTGGGCGAGGTGATGGCGTCCGTCGGTCGCGCCATTGGCCGCCTTCGCCGCGTCGAGGGCGTCGAGCGCCTCACGCACGGCGCGGTCGCCGAGTGCGTGGAAGTGCACCTGGAATCCGGCGGCGTCGAGGGCGGTGACATAGCCCTGCAGCAGCTCGGGGTCGACGAACGAGAGCCCGTGGTTGTGGGTGTCGTGGCCGTGCGCGTCGYGGTACGGCGTGAGCATCGCGGCGGTCTGGTTCTCGGCGACGCCGTCGACCATGATCTTCGTCGTGCCGAGCGAGAGGCGCTCCTCATGGCCGAGCGCGGCGATGGCCTCGCGACGGGCGGCCATCTCGTCGACCTGTTCGATGCCGCGGTCGCGGGCCCACCACTGGGCGCCGACCACGTGCACCACGAGCTCGCCGGCCTCGAGCGCGCGCCGGTAGGCGTCGAGCGGATCCGGGACGACCCCCGAGCCGCCGCCGACCATTGCGTCCTGCCACCCCGTGATGCCGAGCGCGAGGAGCTCGCGCTGCGCGCGCAGGAGACCCGCGTAGACCAGTTCGGGATCGAGCGCCGGGCGCACGCCGTCGAACAGGTCGCCGGCACCCTCGTGGAAGGTGCCGGCCGGTGCGCCGTCGGCCTCCCGCTCGATGCGGCCGTCGGCCGGGTCGGGTGTCGACGCGTCGATCCCGGCGAGGCGGATGGCGGCCGTGTTCGCCCAGGTGCTGTGGTGATCGCGGCTGAGCAGCAGCACCGGGCGGTCGGGCACGGCCGCGTCGAGCAGTGCACGCACCGGCGCACCGCCCGGGTAGTGGTCCATCGACCAACCGCCGCCGAGGATCCACGGCTCGTCGGGGTTCGCGTCGGCGTAGGCCCGCACGAGGGCGACCGTGTCGGCGGCATCCGTCGCCTCGGTGAGGTTGCACTGCAGGAGCTCGACGCCGCCGCCGACCGGGTGGATGTGCGCGTCCTGGAAGCCCGGGCTGAGGAGTGCCCCGTCGAGCTGCACCACACGGGTGTGCTCGCCGATGAGCGGGCCGGCGTCGGCTTCGGGAATGACCGCCGTGATACGGCCGGCGGTGACCGCGACGGCGTGGCCGGGCAGCGGGTCTCCGGTGCCCGTGAAGAGCGGGCCTCCGGTGAAGAGCAGGTCTGCGGGCACGTCGCCCTCGCTTCCTCGTCGAACGTGTGGGTTGCGGCGACTGTAGTTGCGCCGCGCTCCCGATGTCAACACTGTTGACATCGGCGTTGATCAATTCGTTATGCTGAGACGTGCGCCGCGCTCGGCGGGCGACCGGCCCAGGGGCCGCGGGCGTGGCAGCATGTCCTGAAACGAAGGAACACGGCAACCGATGACGACAGCGACGCGATCCGGCGGCGCCCGCGCACGCCGCGGGGGCAAGGCGCGCCTCGACCACGACGCGATCGTGGCCGCCGGTCTCAGGCTCGCCGCGCAGCCCGGCGTCGGCGCCGTCTCGGTACGCGACCTCGGCGCCGAGCTCGGTGCCGACCCGACGGCGATCTACCGGCACTTCCGCGGCAAGGACGACCTCATGCGGTCGCTCCTCGACGAGGTCATCGGCATGAGCCTCGACCGGGTGGATGCCGCAGCCGACGACTGGCGCGGACGCCTCACGCAGCTGGCGGTCGCCACCCTCGACCTCTTCGCCACCTACCCCGCCATCGGCGTGGAGGCGACCGTGCTCACCACGAACGGCCCGCACGAGCTCGACATCATCGAGTTCATGCTCGACTCCTTCGCCCGTGCGGGGCTCGAGGGCGACGACCTCGTCAACCACTACGCGCTCATGGCGTCGCACGTGATCTCCAGCGCGGCCGGCATCGCCCGCAGCCGCAGCGAGCGCGGCACCGCGCCGTCGGCGCCCAGCCCGTGGATCGAGAGTCCGCTGCTGGTCGACCCGGCGCGGCATCCGCTCATCGCGTCGGTCGGCCCCCGACTTCGGGCTCTCGACGACCGCGACCTCTTCCTGCTCGGTGTCGAGTCGGTGCTCGACTCGGCCGAGCGAACGGCCGCTGGTGCCCGGGGCGCCGCGACGCCCTGACGCGCGAGCCGACCGCTCGGCGTCGCCTTTCATGCGATCTCGATGATGCCGCAGCCGGGAGACCGGGGTGCAATGAGCCTGCAGCCTCGCTGCGCACAATCCGGTTCCACCAGTGGTGAAGGGATCCATCATGTCCGATACGCCCGACGATGACGCGCCCGTGCTCGACCTGCTCGCGCGAATGACCGCCGACTCCCTCGACGCGTCCACCCTCCACCCCGAGACGCTGGTGCTCGTCCGCATCGCCGCACTGGTCGCGGTCGACGCGCCACCCGTCTCCTACGCGCTCAACCTCGAGGTCGGCGGGGAGGTCGGGCTCGACGCCGAAGACCTCAGAGGCGTGCTCACCGCGATCGCGCCGATCGTCGGCACCGCCCGGATCGCCGCGGCGACCGGCAACATCGTGAAGGCCCTGGCGGCCGAGATCGAGCTCGAGGACCTCGAGATCGCCCTCGAGGAGGAACTCGAGGACGAGGAGGACGGCCTCACCTGACGCGCACGCCTACGTCAGCCGGCCGGGGTCGCTCGCACCGAGCGGCCCCGGTCTGCTGCATCGCGCTCGCGGGCGGGACCGGACCTCCGGCGGCTCCAGGCCACGCCGAGGAGGCAGAGCGCTCCGCCGATGAGGCCGAGCAGCGTCGGCAGCTCGCCGAGCAGGAGCCACGAGAGCACGACGACGATCGCCGGCACCGCGAGGGTCGCCGAGGCCGTGGCGCCCGCGGAGCTGCGCTGCAGCACGTACGCCCACAGCACGAACGCGACGGCTGAGGGGAAGACGCCGAGGTAGACCATCGCGAGCACCGCCGGCGTGGGCGCCGCCGCGACCTCGGCGACGGCCTGCGGCGCGAACGGCAGCAGCACCGCCGCGCCGATCGCGCAGCCGACCCAGGTCGCGCTGAGGGCATCGGTGTGCCGCAGCGCGACCTTCTGCACGAGCACGCCCGACGCGTAGAGCACGGCGGCGAGGATGCCGAGGGCGATGCCGAGCGGGTCGCTGTGCACGCCCACCCCGCCCGTCGCGATGAGCACGACCCCGGCGAACGCGATGAGCATGCCGATCATGAGCGGACGCGGGAAGCCCTCCTTGAGGAACACGCCCGCGGCGACCGCGACGAGCAACGGCGCGATGTTCACGAGCATCGCCGCGGTGCCCGCGTCGAGGTGGCGCTCGGCCAGGTTGAGCACGACCGTGTAGCCGGCGAACCACAGCACGCCGTAGACGGCGACGAGCAGCAACCCGCGACCGCGCGGCAGCGGTGGGCGACGCCACACGGCGAGCGCGACGAGCACGACGGTGCCGACGAACTGCCGGCCGAAGGCGAGCGCGCCGGGCGAGAGGGCATCGCCGATACCCCGGATCGCGATGAACGCCGAGGCCCAGAGCAGGAGCACCACGAGGGTCGCGGCGAGCACCTTCCAGTTCCTGGCGGCTGCCGGAGTGATGGCGGCGGCGTCGAGGGGCCGGGTCGGGGAGGGTCGCTGCATCCATCCACCTTCTCTGCGATGCTCACCTGAGCACAAGCGAACGATCCTTCCCATCCATTCAGCGCGACTGTACGATCGCCTCATGGTCGATMCGCACCGCCTCCGCGTCTTCCGTGCCGTCGTGCAGACGGGCTCGATCAACCGGGCCGCGTCACGGCTGGGCTACACCCCTTCGGCTGTCAGCCAGCACGTCAGCGCGCTGCAGCGTGAGACCGGCTTGACGCTCATCGAGAAGCGCGGCCGCGGCATCGTGCCCACCGCCTCGGGCATCGCGGTCGCCGACCGCGCCTCGCGGGTGCTCGACCAGCTCGCCGACTTCGACGCGATGGCCGACGACCTGCGCTCGGGTCGCAGCGGCACCCTGCACATCGGATGCTTCATGTCGGCCAACCGCGCCTGGATGCCCTCGGTCGTGGCCGCCCTCGTCGAGCAGTTCCCCACCCTGCGGCTCGAACTGAGCCTCGCAGAGCTGCGCGGCTCGCAGTCGACGGGCGACCTCGACGTCGAGCTGTACATCGCCGAGGCCGTGCGCGGCGACCGCGATCCCGCCGTGGCCGAGGGAGACACCGACGGATACGACATCGAGGAGCTGCGCACCGAGGGGTACGTGGCCGTCGTGCCCTCGCGGCATCCGCTCGCCCACCGCTCGTCGGTTGCCCTTGCGGACCTCGCGGGCGAAGCCTGGATCGACAACGACCACGCACGCGGCCCGTGCCGTGAGATCGTGCTCACCGCCTGCCGGGAGCTGGGCTTCGCACCGCCGTTCCGCATCCAGGCGCCCGACTACACGAGCGCCCTCGACTACGTCGCCCAGGCCGTCGGCATCACCGTGCTCCCCCGGCTCGGCGCGCTCGCGCTGCCCGAAGGCGTCGTGATGCTGCCCGTCGAGGATGCCGCGGCACGTCGTCGGATCATGCTGCGGGTGAAGCGCTCGATGCGCACGCACCCCGCGGTCGCGCGCGCCGCGGAGCTGCTGCGCGAGGCCGCCGCCGCCTGAGCGGCCTCGCCCCGGTTCCGTCGCGACCGGCTGCCGAGTGACCGGCCGGTCAGATGGTCTCGCCGGGGCGCGATCATGGACCGGCTATCGGGCGCCTGGCTTGCGGCGGGCCTTTGGTGCAGGAGATCGCCTTGGTGCAGGAGATCGCCTTGGTGCAGGAGATCGCATGTTGTCGGTTGTCACTCGGACGGGTCCCAGGCCGCGAGCTGGTCGAAGATGCGACGGTCACCTTTGAACTTGAGCGAATCCAGCGGTATGCGCCCGTAGAAGAACAAGACTAGGTCACTGGCCGTGCCCCGGGCGGACGCGTCGGCCGTGTCGCGGTCCTGGCCGGCATCTGACGCGAGGTGGGCGACCTGTGCGCCGTCGTGCGACAGCCGGAGGCGCCAGGAGTGGCCCTCGGTGGCGTGGTAGTCGACGATGGCGGGGTCGTGTGGCCAGGCGACCGTCGTCGCGCAGAGGGTGAACTGGCAGTCGTCGAAACCGTCGAGGGCGATCTTCTCCGGTATGGGCTGCGGGGCACTGCCCGCGAGCTGGACGTCGTAGGTGTGCACGGCGATCTCGTGGAGTTGGCGCCGCGCCCACTCGCCGGAGGTCTGCGGTGATGGCGAGTCCGCCCACCATGTCCAGCAACTGCGATCCGGGCCTGCCTCGTGCAGCACACGCTCGAGGTGCTCGACGGACTCGGCCCACCAGTCCAGGAGACCGCCGCGCTCCCGGGGCGCACCCGTGCCGCCTCCCCATGCGGACTCCTCCGGCGGACCGTCCGCGGGCCCGGCGGCGACGATGGCGGCTGCCTTGCGGCGAGCCATGCCCACGTGCTGCACGTGATCGAACAGCGTCCGCGCGGGATGGGTCGGCATCTGAACGTCGAGGCTGGGCGTCGCGGCGACCGCAGCGCCGAAGGCGGCCGACCGTTCGTCGACCAACCGCAGCAGATCAGCGAACGTCAGAATCTCAAGCATCCCGCCGTTCTACCATGTGCCCGGCGCCCGGGTGCGGATCCCGCAGAGACCGGCATGCCCGCATCCGTACCGAGACGCTAGTGCGCGGCGGGTGGAGGTCGCTACGGTCGAGAACACGACACCAGGGAGAGACACCATGGACCTGTTCGACATCGATGACGCCCAGCGCATGAGCCGCGAGCAGGCAGCCGCCAAGCTCCGCACACTCGCCGACGCCCTGGCGAAGAACAACTCGGTCGAATTCCACCGCGCGGGACGGCAGATCACCGTGCACATCCCCGACCAGGTCAACCTCAAGGTCGAGGTGGAGCTCGGTGACGAGGGCGAGAACGAGCTTGAGGTCGAGCTCAACTGGTGACAGCCGGCAGGCCGGCGACGAGACACGATCACGACGAACGAAGGCCCCCGCTGCACGCGGAGGCCTTCGATGAAGCGAGAGCGGAGACGAGGGGATTTGAACCCCTGGTCCCCTTACGGGGACTCCACCTTAGCAGGGTGGTGCACTCGACCGGACTATGCGACGTCTCCTCGTGAACCGCCATGGCGGACACGCGACAGCCATCATAACCCGCGGATGCCGCGGATGACGATTCGGCGCCGGGGCCTCCGGTCTGCCCTACTGGTCGTCGAGCGTGCGGCCCGCGGAACAGCGCACGTCGGCACCGGTCTGGCCGGCGACGTCCTCGGGCAGCGCCTCGGCCGTCGGAGCCGGRGCGGCCGGGTCGGCGGGCGTCTCAGCGGGGGCTTCCTCGGCGGGAGCCTCCTCAGCCGGAGCCTCGGCGGGCGGCTGCACGGCCGGGTCGGCGGCCGAGCCGAAGTCGTTGTTCTGCGCGTCGGGATCGAACGTCACGGGGAGGTCGGCCTGCAGCGCCTGGTTGATGAGCTCCGCCGAGGCGTTGGGCGCCACGGCTCCACCGCCGGCGACGTACGAGGTCGGGTACTGGATGAACGCGAGCTTCGCGAGGTCGATGTCCTTCATCGCCTTGGCGATGGAGATCATGCGCGTGGGATCGGTGAGGCTGCTCGACAGCTGCATGTTCGCGAGCGCCGCCTTGGCGATCGAGTAGAGCTTGACCGGGTCGCCGAGGGTGCCGTCGGACTGCAGCTTGCGCGCGAGCGCCGAGAGGAAGACCTGCTGGTTCGAGATGCGGCCGAGGTCGGAGCCGTCGCCCACGCCGTGCCGGGTGCGGAGGAACTGCAGCGCGGCCACGCCGCTCAGGGTGTGCGTGCCGGGGTCGAGGAACGTGCCGGTGTACTCGTCCTCGATGGGCTCGGCGACGCAGACGTCGACGCCGCCGACGGCCTCCGACAGGCCCGCGACGCCCATGAACTGCACGATGCCGGCGAACGGGATGGTGACGCCGGTGAGCGACTCGACCGTCTTGGCGACGCAGTCCATGCCGCCGTAGGAGAGCACCGTGTTGATCTTCACGTCGTAGAGCTCGTCGAGGGTGCTGCTGGGATCCTCGGGGTCGGTGCAGGCGGGAACGTCGACCAGCATGTCGCGCGGGAAGCTGACGACCGAGGCGTGCGAGTGGTCCTGCGCGATGTGCATGAGCATCGTCACGTCGTTGAGGACGGCGGTCTCCTCGTCGGGATCGCCGAAGGCCTCGCCCTGGCCCTGGCGGCTGTCGCTGCCGATGAGCAGCAGGTTGACGCCACCCTCGATCGCGCCGACGTCGGGCACGCCCTCGAGCACCTTCTCGCTCTCGAGCTTGACGGTGGGCTGCACCGTGCTCGCGAGATCCCAGGCGGCGTACGCGGCGACGGCGGAGCCGGAGATGAGGGTCACGGCGACGACGGATGCCGCGACCTTGGCCACGGTGGACCACGCACTGTGGGTCTTGAGTCGGCCGTGGCGGGCGACGGAGGGGTTCTTCGCCGCGCGACGCGAGCTGTGACGCAAGTCCTGGTTCACCCGGTTCCTCTCGTTCCAGTCATGTCGGTCGTGTGCGGAGGGCGTGGGATTCGAACCCACGAGGCATTGCTGCCCACTGGTTTTCAAGACCAGCTCCATCGGCCGCTCGGACAGCCCTCCTCGCCGGCACGCTGACGCCCCGTGAGGGGCGACGTCGCACGGCAGGCCCCGATTCTAGCCGAAGCGCAGTTCCGACGAGCCTCGCAGCACAGTCTGGGAAGGTCCTGAAGCGGATGCCGCGTCAGCCGGCGTTCGCGCTCGCGCAGCGGACTTCGGCGGCGTTCTGCCCGGTGACGTCCTCCGGCAGCACCTCGGGCGCCGGCGCAGCCGGGTCGGCCGGGGCGGACGCGTCACCGGTGGCGGGCGCCTCCCCCGYGGCCGGGGCATCGGCGGCGGGCGGTGCGGGAGCCGCCGCGTTGGGATCGGCGACGGTGCCGAACTCCGACTCCGCCGTCGCTGCTGGGTCGATCGCGACCGGCAGGTCGGCCTGCAGTGCGGCATTGACGATCTGCGCCGAGTCGCTCGGCACCACGCCGCTCTTGTCGTCGGTGTAGCCGGTCGGGTACTGCAGGAAGACGACCTTCGACAGGTCGACGTCCTGGAGGGTCTTCGCGATCGAGATGAGCTGGGTGGGATTCTGGAGCGCCGTCGACAGCGTCATGTTCGACAAGACGGCTTTCGCGATCGAGTACAGCTTGACCGGGTCGCCGAGCGTGCCCGAGCTCTGCAGGGTGCGCATGAGCGAGGCGAGGAAGGTCTGCTGGCTCGAGATGCGGCCCAGGTCGCTGCCGTCGCCCACCCCGTGTCGGGTGCGCAGGAACGCCAGCGCATCCATGCCCGAGAGGGAATGCGTTCCCGGGTCGAGGAACAGCCCGGTGTACGGGTCCTCGATGCGGTCGGTCACGCACACGTCGACGCCGCCGACGGCGGACGAGAGGGCGGCGACGCCGTAGAACTCGACGATGCCGCCGAGCGGGATCGTCACGCCGGTGAGCTGCTCGAGCGTCGTCGCCACGCAGCCCAGCCCGCCGTACGAGAGCACCTCGTTCATCTTCACCTGCGACATGGCCGACAGCTTCTCGCCCTCGGGATCGTTCGGATCCGTGCACTCGGGCACCGACACGTACATGTCGCGCGGGAAGCTCACCACCTCGACATGCGAGTGGTCCTGCGAGATGTGCAGCAGCATGGTGACGTCGTTCAGGACCGCCGACTCCTCCTCGGGGTCGCCGAACGCGCCGTCCTCCGGCCGCTTGTCGCTGCCGACGAGCACGAAGGTCAACCCGCCCTCCATCGCGCCGATGTCGGGCACGTTCTCGAGCACCTTCTCGCTCTCGAGCTTCACGGCAGGCTTCACCGACTGCACGAGGTCGACCGCGGCGTACGCGCCGATGGCCGCAGCGCTCACCGCGAGCAYGGCGACGACGGATGCCGCGATCTTGCCGTAGGTGGCCCAGGCGCTGTGACGCGGCAATCGGCCGTGTCGCGGCACGACTGGCGGCGACACTGGCTGCTGCCCGGTCCGACCGCTCATGCCGAGCCCCCTCCGACGCGCTGATCCTATCCGGCGCAACCGTGCGGCGGCAGGACCCTTGTCATTCCAGCGCGCCGGGGCTACTCAGCTCGAGGATGCGGCACAGCTCACGGCAGCGAGTCGAGCACCGCCGCGAGTCCGGCGTGGTCGACGTCGTCGGCCGTCTCGGATGCCGCGGCGATCACCTCGGAGGGCGCCTGGCCCATCGCGACCGAGCGGCCGGCGGCGCCGGCCCAGGCGAACATCTCGAGGTCGTTGCGGCCGTCGCCCACGGCGAGCACGCGCTCGGCGGGCACGTCGAGCCAGCCGCGCACGCGCTCGAGTGCGGTGGCCTTGCTCACGCCGTCGGGCGCGATGTCGAGCCAGGCGGTCCAGCCGATCGCGTAGCTGACCTGGTGCAGGCCCATCTCCTCGACGATGCGCAGGAAGTCCTCGAGCTCGTGGTCTGGCGACACCACGACCACGCGGGTGGCGCGCTGGTCCAGCAGCCCCTCGAACGTCACCTCGCGGGCGTTCTCGAGGTTCCAGTCGGTCATGCCCTCGGTGTAGAGGCGGTAGCCGTCGGGAAGTTCCACCATGAAGCGACCGCTCGGCAGGAAGGCGCGGATCCGCTCGAGCACGCGCGTGGGGTCGAAGGTCTCGACGTGCTCGCGCACGTACCCGTCGGATGCCGCGTCATCGCGCCGCATCGTGATCGCCCCGTTCGCGCACACCACGTACTCGGGTGCGAGCCCGAGGCGCTGCAGCACCGGCGCCGTGGTCGACCACGACCGCCCGGTCGCGAGCGTCACCTCGTGGCCGCGCTCACGCGCGGCGGCGATCGCGTCGGCGACGCGCTCGTCGATCGACTCGTCCTCGTGCAGGATCGTGCCGTCGACGTCGAGCGCCACCAGCCAAGGCAGGCCGTCCGGGGCCGGCTGCGGCATCCGCTCGCTCATCGCGTGACGGGCTCGAGCACCTCGAGGCCGCCGAGGTAGCCGCGCAGGGCCTCGGGCACCCTGACCGAGCCGTCGGCCTGCTGGTGGGTCTCGAGGATGGCGACGATCCACCGTGTCGTCGCGAGGGTGCCGTTGAGCGTCGCGACGGGCGCCGTCTTGCCCGACTCCGTGCGATGCCGGATGTCGAGGCGACGCGCCTGGAACGTCGTGCAGTTCGAGGTGGACGTGAGCTCGCGGTAGGCGCCCTGCGTAGGCACCCACGCCTCGACGTCGAACTTGCGTGCCGCGCTCGAGCCGAGGTCGCCGGCGGCCACGTCGATGACGCGGTAGCTGAGCCCGAGAGCTTGGAGCATGTCCTCCTGCCAGCCGAGCAGCCGCTCGTGCTCCGCCTCTGCGTCGGCCGGGTCGACGTAGCTGAACATCTCGAGCTTGTTGAACTGGTGCACCCGGATGATGCCGCGGGTGTCCTTGCCGTGGCTCCCCGCCTCACGGCGGTAGCAGGTGGACCAGCCGGCGTAGCGGAGCGGGCCGTTCGACAGGTCGACGATCTCGTCGGAGTGGTACCCGGCGAGCGCGACCTCGCTCGTGCCGGTGAGGTAGAGCTCGTCGTCGGGGAGGTAGTAGATCTCCTCGGAGTGGGCGCCGAGGAATCCGGTGCCCTGCATGATCTCGGGTCGCACCAACGTGGGGGTGATGAGCGGCGTGAAGCCGTTGGCGAGCGCGCGGTCGAGGCCCATGTTCATGAGTGCGAGCTCGAGGCGGGCGCCGATGCCCTTGAGGAAGTGGAACCGCGCACCGGAGACCTTGGCCCCGCGGCCCATGTCGATGGCGTCGAGCAGCTCGCCGATCTCGAGGTGGTCGCGCGGCTCGAAGTCGAACGTCGGCACCTCGCCGACCTCGCGCAGCACGATGAAGTCGTCTTCGCCGCCCGCGGGCACCCCGTCGATGACGACGTTGCCGAGGCGCTGCACGGCCAGGAGGAACTCCGACTCGGCGTCGTTCGCCCGCTGGTTCGCGTCCTTCACGCGCGCCGCGAGCTCCTGCGCCTGCGCGACGAGCCAGGCCTTCTCCTCCTTCGGAGCCTTCGCGACCTGCTTGCCGAAGGCGTTCTGCTCGGCGCGGAGCGACTCGTACTCGGTGATCGCGGCCCGGCGCACGGCATCCGCTGCGACCGCCTCGTCGACGAAGGCGGAAGACTCGCCGCGCAGCTCCTGGGAATGCTTGATCAGCTCGGGGTTCTCGCGAAGCAGCACGGGGTCGATCACGCGAGCCAGTCTAGCCCGGGGCACATGGCCTACCGTTGGCAGGGTGACGGCGGTCGGAACGGACGAGACGACGGATGCAGCTGCGGATGCCGCGGCCACGGCATTGCGCGCCGCGGTGATCTTCAACCCGACGAAGAGCGGCGTCGCCGAGTTGCGAGCCGCCGTGGCGCGAGCCGAGTCCCGACAGCACTTCGCACCGTCGGTGTGGATCGAGACCACCGAGGACGACCCCGGCAAGGGCATGGCGAAGGCCGCGCTGCGTCAGGGTGTCGACCTCGTGATCGCGGCCGGCGGCGACGGCACCGTGCGGTCGGTGGCGGCTGGCCTGAGGGGCAGCGGCGTGCCGCTGGGACTGGTGCCGCTCGGCACGGGCAACCTCTTCGCCCGCAACCTCGGCATCCCCGTCAACGACCAGGGCGATGCGGTGGTGCTCGCCTTCTCGGGCATGGACCGCGCCGTGGACATGCTCATCGCCGAGGTCACCCGGCCCGACGGCCGGCCCGAATCGCACGTCTCGCTCGTGATGTCGGGCATCGGCATCGACGCGACGATGATCGCCAACACGAATCCCGACCTGAAGAAGCGGGTGGGCTGGCTCGCCTATGTCGACGCCGGGCTGCGTGCCATCCCGGCGTCCAAGCCGTTCCGCGTGGTGCACCGCACCGACGCGGGCCGGTTGCACCGGTCGCGCGTGTCGAGCATCCTCGTGGCGAACCTCGGCTACCTGCCGGGCAACATCGAGCTCATCCCCGACGCCGAGATCGACGACGGCAAGCTCGACGTCGTCGTGCTGCAGCCGCGGAACGCGCTCGGCTGGCTGCTCGTGTGGCGACGCGTCACGTGGGAGAACCGGGTGCTGCGCAAGTCGGCGCTCGGCCGGCAGTTCATGGACCTCACGGGCGGGAGCCGCCGTCGCGAGATCGTCTACTCGCGCGGTCGGGCGGTCGACATCGAGATCGAGGCGGAGCCCGAGGAGTTCGAGATCGACGGCGACGAGTTCGGCACCGTCGTGGCGGCGCGGTTCCGCGTCGACCCCGCGTCGCTCGTCGTGCGCGTGCCCCGCTGACGCGGCGCGAGGCACCAGAACATCACCAGGCCGAGAGCCGCCGCAGCGGAGGTCGCAGCCAGGATCGGGCCGAGCGTCCATGAGAGCTGGTTCATGGCCATCGCCATCACCTGCTCGTCGCTCGGCTCGCCCTGCCACGAGAAGCCCATGGTCATGGTGCGCCGGGAGGCGTTGTACAGCTCCGCCGCGATCAGCAGGGGCAGGACCATCAACGCGCCGAGGGCGATCACCGTCGGGTGGACCCGTCGGCGCCTCACTCCTCCCCCTCGACGGCCGCCGTGCTCCGTGCCAGGACAGCCCAGACGACGAGCACCACGACGCAGCCGAGCGCACCCGCCTGGATGAACCCGGGCGCGACGGAGGCCAGGAACCGGATGGCATCGCCCTCGGAGCCGCTCGAAGTGCCGGTGTACACGGAACGATCGGTGGCGGCGTTCCACACCAGCGCGAGCCCGGCGATGACCAGCAGGAGGCTCGCCGCGAGGCCAATCCAGAGGCGTCCCGTCGGTACCCGATCAGCACGCGCGGGCTCCGGCTCCTCATCGAGCCGGTCGATGGGGGGCATCGACTCCGGGATCGTCGTCGGGCGAGGATCGGGCGCCTCAGGGTCGGCGACGAGTGCGCGGATGAGGTCGGCCGGATCATCCTCCGGGGCTGGTCGTGCCGGCTGCGGACGCTCGGCATCCGCGGGCGTCGAGGCGGTCGGTTCGGCCTGCGACTCGACATGCCCACCCGAATAGCCGCGCTGATACCGGGCATCGAACCTGGGGTCGATGCCCGCCGTACGTTCGTTCACTCCTGCTCCTCCACTGCATGAACCGGATGCCGCGCCCGGCGCAGCCGCGGCAGGCACCACACGAGCACGAGGCCGAGGGCGGATGCCGCGACGGCGAGCCCGAGCGAGGGCAGCGCAACCGAGTAGCCGAAGTTGAAGAACGCCCACGCCTGCACGACCTCGGCGGACGGCGAGTCGCCCGACCACTGCAGCTTGCTCTCGATCGCCTGCATGCTGGTGATGACCCACCACAGCACCAGCAGCGCCACCGTCCCGAAGCCGGCCAGCGCGAGGGCGGCGGGGTGCGGCCGCCTCACCGCTGCTCCTCGGTGCTCGCCGCGCGGCGGCCCGTGACCGCCCAGGTCACGAGCACGGCGACGATGCCGACGAGTCCCGCCTCGACCAGCGCGGGGGCCATCGCGTTGATGACGAGGCGGACGCTCTCGTCGAGGCCGGCGCGCACGCCGCCGATGTAGTTCGACGGGTCGGAGGCCTGCACCCAGAACGCGACGCAGCCGACCACGACGAACGCGGCGCAGGCGGCGAGCGCGATCCACAGCCATCGCGTGGGGCTCAGGGACTGGTCGACGAGCAGGTCGTCGGGCGCGTCGTCGACGTCGGCAGGGCCGCCCTCGGGCACGGCGTCGGGCCCGTTTGCGGGAGGCACGCCCGACGGCGGGTCGGCCACCGGGGACATGAGGGGCGCGGCTGCTGCGGTGAGCGCGGCGCGCGGGTCGGCCTCCTCGCGCGGCGGCAGCGCCGCGGCATCCGTCGCTCCCGCGTCGGCCGGGGACGTCGCCTCGGGGCGGTCGTGCGCGTAGCCGCGCTGGAACCTCGGATCGAACCGCGGGTCGATCCCCGTCGCCGAACCCTCGCTCACTCGCAGCTCCTTCGCGGGCCGGACCGCAGCGCCCGCACCGAACTCCAGAATAGGCCGCGAGGCCCCCGGCCGACCCAGGTTGCCGGGACTCAGTCGGGCTCGCCGCTGAGGAGCCCGCGCAGCCAGTCGCGCGCCTCGATGAAGATCTCGTCGTCGAACTTCGAGTGGTACTCGATCGCGCGCTGGTCGGCACGGGGGTACGAGCCGAGGAAGATCACGTTGGGGCTGGTGCGCCGGAGGCCCAGCAGGGCGTCGGCGACCCGCTCGTCGCCGATGTGCCCGTCGAGGTCGACGACGAAGCGGTAGCGGCCGAGCTCGTCGCCGATCGGCCGCGACTCGAGCAGCGACAGGTTCACGCCGCGGGTCGAGAACTGCTCGAGCATCGCGAGCAGCGATCCGGGCTCGTCGTCGGGCAGCTCGACGATGAGGCTCGTCT
>NZ_JBFUCL010000018.1:0-21373 GCF_056405255.1 Agromyces sp. P1_H4
CGTGATGAGCACGTCGGAGTCGGCGACGTGCGGGGCGAGCAGCTGGCGCTGCCGCGCCGCGCGATCGGCGCCCAGCTCCTTCKCGTACCCACCGCCGGCATCGGCCGCGTCGAGGTCGAGGTGGATGAACGTGCCGCCCAGCGACTTCACCTCGTCTGCGGATGCCGCTCGCACGTCGTTCGCGGACACGCGGGCGCCGAGGCGCTTCGCCGTGCCGATCGCCTGCAGGCCCGCCACGCCCGCGCCGAGCACGAGCACCTTCGCCGGCGGGATCGTGCCGGCCGCGGTCATGTAGAGCGGGAAGAACCTCGGCAGGCGCATCGCCGCCTCGAGCACGCACCGGTAGCCGGCGACCAGCGCCTGGCTCGTCAGGGCATCCATCGACTGGGCGCGGGAGATGCGCGGCACCAGCTCGAGGGCGAACGCCGTCACGCCCGCATCCCGCAGGGCGCGCACCGTGGCCAGCTCGGTCGAGGGCGAGCCGAGCCCGATCGTCACCGCGCCCCGGCGCAGGCGCCCCGGCGTCTCAGGTTCGAGCGGGCGCACGTGCAGCAGCACGTCGAGGTCGCCGAGGCCCAGGGGGTCGACCACCGTGGCCCCGGCCTGCTCGTAGGAGGCATCCGAGTGACCGGATGCCTCGCCCGCACCGTGCTCGATGAGCACCTCGAGCCCGAGGCCGGCCAACTGCTTCACGGTCTCGGGCGTGGCGGCCACGCGCCGCTCGCCAGTTCGTCGCTCTCTCGCGATGCCGACCCTCACGGTCGCTCCTCTCACACGGGAGTGCAGCGGCGCCGCCCGCATGGAGGAACTCGATGCGGCGGCACTGCTGCACGTGTGGCGAGCGTACCTGCCGCCGCGGCATCCGAGCCATGATTCGCCCGTGTCAGGGCCGAAAGATCAGCGGTTCTTCACCTGTGCGGAAGAGTCGCGCACGATCGTTGCGCCGGCGGCCGTGTCGGCGACGGTCATCCGTGGAGACGCCGGAGCAGCGCCGGTGCTCGCACCGGAATGCCGGAACGCGGCGAGGGCGGTCCGCAGCACGAACGCCGACCAGGCGACGAGTCCGAGCAGCTTGGCGCCGTCCTCGACGAGCACGGAGGCCTGCGTCGCCGCCACGAGGAGGTCGGTCGCTGCCGAGACCCCGAACGATCCGACCGCGAGCGCGAGGAGCCCGACCTCGAGGTCGGGGACGATCAGGGTACGGAATTCCACGACGAAGCGGAGGAAGGCGAATCCGTACGCGGCCGCAACCACCGCACCGATCCACGACGCGAACGTCGCGGCCTCGTGCAGCAGGAGGAGGTCGTCGAGGACGAGCACGAGGCTCACGACGGCCATCCACAGCAGCAGCCGGGGCCAGGGTGCGCGGGCCTCGCGCAGGACCAGCCGGGCCGTCACCGCCGCGCCACTCGAGAGCGCCAGCACGACGATGCCGAGGTTGGACACCAGTCCATAGGCGGGGCTCACGGCATGATGCCGCGCAGCGATCACCTGGCTGTCGCGCATCAGGTCGCTCGGCGGAAGCCACGGCTGCAACGCCACCGCGGCCAGCAGCACCGCGACGGGCAGGACGACGGACGCGTAAACCGGCAGCGGCGTGCGCGCCATCATTCGCGGTATCGACGGGAACGGGCGTTCATCGGTGCGAACTGGATGCATGAGATCTCCACCCGACACATGCCACGCTGCGGTCGGGACTTCCTCTGGGGGCGGCGACACCGGCGACCGGGCTCTCGGGCAGAGCCATCGAGCGTGCCCTGCATTCGGGTCGGCGGCACGATCGGGTCATCGGCTGAGGGTCGTCGCAACCATAGGGGCGAGCGCTCGCGTGGTGAAGGGCTTGACAGGCGTACGACGGCGCCCGCGCCCTACCGCCAGATGGTGAGGCGACGCACGACGGCGATGTCGGATGCCGCGGGTCGGAGGATCCCGATGCCGCCGATGGCACCGGGCGGGAGCGGCATCCGTCTCGAAGGCCGCCAGACGGATGCCGCGTGGCCGGACGACCGCAGCCGCGTCCAGCCGCCCGCCCGCACGATGCGGTTGCCGCCGACGCGAAGCGGCGTCGACGCGAACCACTCGTCGCGGATGCGCACCGCCAGCCGAAGGCCGCGACCCCGGCGCACCTCGACGTCGAAGCGGGTGACGTCGTGACCGGCGACACCGTCGATCGAGTCGAACGCGACCAGGCGCGGCCACGTCGATGCCGGCATCACGAGGCCGCGCAGGTTCATCACGGGTGACGGCCGCCGGGCCGCGGTCGCGAGGTCCGTCCACCCGAGGGTGCCGAGCGGCCACGCGCCGCCGACACCGACGCCGCCGGACCCTGCACCGCCCTGGGTCGCGGGCACGGCCGCCGGCCTGAACAGGTCGAGGTCGACGAGCGGTCGAGCGGGCGGGGTCCACGATGCGGCGAGCGCGACGATCTCCGCGGGTGGGAGCGCCCTTGGCCAGACGGCCAATCGCGCGATCGCTCCGGCGAGATGATTGCCCATCCCCGTGGTCAGTCGCACGGCGCCCACCGTGAACTCGGCGCGCGCGCTGCGGTTCAGCCCGTGGCCGAAGGGGTACGGGTTCTTCGCATAGACCAGTCCGGCACCGAGCGGAGGCCCCACCTCGGTGAAGGCCGGCCGGCGGTCGGCGGTGCCGTCGAGGAACGAGACGGCGTGGCATCCGTCGTACGTGAAGCCGACCACCCGCCACGTGCCGGGCGCCACCATGCGGGCACTCGCGGAGTAGTCGCGGCTGTAGGGGAGGCCCGGGCTCGGCCGGCCGTCGTTCGAGACGTGTCCGATGACCTGCTGCGCGCCGCCGTACGTCGGCAGGCTGAGGAACAGGCCGTACTGGCGGCGCGGATCGCGATCGTCCTCCTGCCACATGCCCGCCACGAAACCGGTCGAGGTGGTGTCTCGTCGGACCAGCGCGAAGACCGACACCTCGTCTCCGAAGCGCGCCGCGTCGAGCGGACCGGATCGCGATGACTCGATCCGGAGGTGGTCGCGCACGCCGTCGAACACCATCGCCCCGCCGACCACCGGATCTGGTTCCCAGCGGGGCGGATGCGGGCCGGAGAGGGTGAGCCCAAGTCCTGTCCGATCCGACAGGCCGCCGAGGCCGGCGCGGAAGTCCCATTCGACTCCCGCGCCGGCGATCACTGCGATTCCAGGATGGGGTCCGCGACCGCGCACACGTCCTCGAGCACCGCCTCGACATCGGCATCCGGCTGCCACAGCCCGTCGAACACCGGCTTGGTCGCCGTCTCCAACTCGGGGAAGGACACCGGATAGTCGACCTGCTGTGCCGAGTCGAGCGTGTCGAGCAGCGACGCCTTCGCCGACTCCGGCGGCACCTGCGGATACAGGCCCGAGACGAACTGCTCGGTCTGGAGCGACGACCGGGGCGCGACATAGGGCAGCGCCGCCGACCCCTCCTCGCTCGTCAGGTGAGCGAAGAGTCGCGTCGCCAGCTCGGGAGCCTGTCCGTCGGCGAAGACGACCATCGAGGCCTGGCCGATGAACGGGCTGTAGTCGACGTCACCCTCGGGCTGCGGCGCCATGTCGTACTCGAAGGTGGAGTCGGCGAGCTGCGCGAGCGTGCTCGGCGCGCCGAGGTACATGCCGGTGTCGCCGGTCGGGAAGCTCGACGCCGAGCCAGGAGCCGGGTACGAGCCGTCCTCGAACACCATGTCGTGCACGAACTGGAAGGCGTCGACCGACGCGTCGTCCGCGTACCCGCAGGACGTCCCGTCGGGGTAGGCCTCGCCACCGAATCCCTTCAGGAACGGCGTGAACAGCGCATAGCTCGTGTACCCCCACTGCGGGATGTCGAACCCGTAGGTCACAACCCCGGCGTCGACCAGCGCCTTCGCCTGCTCGCGCAGCGCATCCCACGTCCACTCGCCCTTGGCGAGCAACTCGTTGGGCGTCTCGAGTCCGGCGGTCTCGAAGGCGGTCTTGTTGTAGATGATCGGATGCGTCGTGCCGGCGAACGGGTAACCGTAGAGTTCTCCGTCCTCGCCCTCCAGCGCGCTGAGAAGGTTGGGGATGATGTCGTCGTACGCCCAGTCCTCATCGTCCTCGAGCGAGCTGACGTCGGCGAGCGCGCCCGAGTCGACCCAGGCCGGCGTCGCGGACTCGACGATCCAGCCGAGGTCGGGCGCCTCGCCGCCGCTGAGCCGGATGGCGAGCTGCGAGTTGTATTCCGCGAACGGGATGGTCTCGATCGTGAGCTCGCCGAGCTCGGGGTTGTCCTCGCGGAACTCGTCGGCGAGCGCCTGGAACTGCCCGATGATCTTCTCGTCGGCCGTCCAGACCGTCATGGTGAGGTCGACGGGCTCGTCGTACTCGACTTCCGTCGGTGTGGGGGTGCCGGCGCTCGGCGAGCAGCCGACGAGCAACAGTGCTGCGGCGGATGCCGCGGCGATGCCCGCTCGCTGTGTGCTTCTCATGGGTGGTGCCTCTCTCTTCATCGAGGGTGCGGGCGCCTCTGCGTCCGCGAGGACGGGGTCACTTGATGCCGGTGCCGGCGATGCCCTGGACGAACTGGCGCTGCGCGACGAAGAACACCGCGAGCACCGGCAGGACGCTCAGGGTGGTGGCCGCCATCTGGATGTTCCAGATCGGGATGCCGGTGATCGGATCCGTGAACGACTGCAGCGCGATCGGCACCGTCCAGAGTTCCCGGGTGCGGAGGAAGACGAGCGGTTCGAGGAAGTCGTTCCAGCTGTTCAGGAACGTCAGGATCGCGAGGGCGGCGAGCGGAGCCTTGGCGAGCGGGAGGGCGACGCGCGTGAACAGGCCGAAGCGGCCGAGTCCGTCGACGCGACCGGCCTGTTCGAGCTCGATCGGCAGGGCGAGGAAGAACTGGCGCATCAGGAAGACGCCGAGGACGGCGGGCACGCCGAAGATCGCCGGCACGATGAGCGCGAGGTGGGTGTCGATCCAGCCGAACGCCGAGACGATGCGGAAGAGCGGGATGATCGTCACCTCCGGCGGGATCAGCAGCGCGCTCAGCAGCATGACGAAGAGCACCGACCGTCCGCGGAACTCGATGCGGGCGAACGCGTATCCGGCCAGTGAGGCGACGGCGAGCACGCCGATCGTCGTCACCGATGCGATGTAGATGCTGTTGAGGAACTGCTGCAGGAACGGTCCCGTGGTGAAGGGCACGAGGTAGTTGCCCCATCGCGGGTCCTCGGGCCAGAGCACTGGCGGGCTCTCGAACACGTCGCCGTAGGTCTTGAGCCCCGTCGAGAACATCCAGAAGACGGGGAACACGAACGGCACGGCGACGAGCACGAGCAGGAGGTACATGCCGATGGTGCCGAGGCGTCCCCGTCCACCGACCCCACCCGCTCGTGGGACGCGGCGAGGGGCCTGCGTGCCCGGCGGTGCGACGACCGCGGCCGTGGTCAGTTCAGGACTCATTGAAGACCCATCGCTTCCGCGACCACCACTGCAACAGTGTCAGCACCAGCACGATGAGGAAGAGGAACACCGCGGCGGTGCTCGCGAAGCCCACTTGGAACGCCTTGAACGCCTGCTCGTAGATGAAGTAGCCGAGGATGTTCGTCGACAGCCCCGGACCACCCTCCGTGAGCAGGAACACCTGCGCGAAGGCCTTCAGCGAGTTGATGGTGGCGAGGATCGCGACCATCATGATCGTCGGCGTGATCAGGGGCACGACGACGCTGCGGAACGACTGCCACGGGCCCGCGCCGTCGATCTTCGCGGCTTCGAGCAGTTCACCGGGCACCTCCTGGAGCGCCGCGAGGAACAGCACCATGCTCACGCCGACTCCCTTGAGCACCTGGACGAAGATGATCGACGTCATCGCCCAGTCGGGGTCGGCGAGCCAGTTCGGGCCTTCGATGCCGATCATCGCGAGCCATCCGTTGATGCCGCCGGAGTCCTGGAGCATCACGTCCCAGACGAGCGACCATGCGACGAGGGAGATGACGACCGGCACGAAGTAGGCGGTGCGGAAGATGGAGATCGCGCGAATCCGCTGGTTGACGAGCACGGCCATCAGGAGCCCGATGACGAGGTTGGCCGGGATCACGAAGGCGGAGAACACCGCCGTGTTGCGGAGCACGGTGCCGAACACGTCGCTCGTGAGCAGCCGCTCGTAGTTCTCCATGCCGACGTAGGTCGAGCGGCCGGACAGGCTGTTGTAGTCCTGGAAGCTGAAGAGGAAGACCCCGGCGATCGGCAGGGCGACGAACACCAGGAATCCGAGGACGGCGGGGGCGATGAAGGCGTATCCGTATGCCGCGTCGACGCGACGCAGGTGGCCGCGACGCGGGGGCCGGTCTGCGGCGGGCCGCGTGGACCGATGCCCGGAGACCTGCGATCGTGGATCCGGCACTCCCGGATCCACTGTCGAGTCCATGAGAATCGCCATGACCCCTTTGTCTCTCATCGTCGAGCCGGCCATCCATACGTTGCATTCGCTAAAACAACGTTGTGTAGAATGAATCAAGGATGAGTCGTGACGCCCGCAAAGTCAAGAGACCGGGCCGAGTAGTCTCGGTTGCATTCCCATTCATCGACGAAGGGAGAGCGTGGTGACGCTCGCAGAACCGCCGGCGGTCGCGGCCACCTCACGAACGCTCGTGCGCGGCCTCTCGATCCTCGAGATCGTGGCCGAAGCGGGCGGCGGCATCGGCGTCACCGAGATCGCATCGGCGGCGGGCCTCGACAAGGGCACCGTCTCCCGACTGCTCTCGACCCTGCGGCAGATGGGGTACGTGCAGCAGCGGGCCGGCGACCGGCGCTTCGTCCTCGGCAGTCGGTGCCTTTGGCTCGCTCGCGAGTACGGTTCGCGTCAGGAGGACCTCAGCAGCCGTGCCAGGCCGTTCCTCGCAGCGCTCCGCGACGTCACGCACGAGACGGTGCACCTCGCCATCCGCGAGGGCAGCTTCGTGGTCTTCATCGCTCAGGAGCAGCCCGACCGGTCGATCCGCGTGCGATCCGCGGTCGGTTCCCGGCTCCCGCTGCATCGCACCGCCATGGGGCGGGCCATCCTCGCAGCCCTCGAACCAGCCGAACGCGAGATCCTGCTCACCTCGCTGCACGATGAAGCGGCGGCTGCCGGCGACGAGTTCGACCTCGCCCTCATCCGTTCCGATGTCGAGATGGCCGTGGCGAGGGGCTGGGCGGCCGTCGACCGCCATGACGACGTCACCCGCCTGGCGGCGGCGATCGTCGACGCGGCCGGCGAGCCCATCGCGGCCATCACGCTCTCCGGGCCGACCTACCGCGTCGAGCCCGACATCGACCGCCTCGGTCACGAGGTCATCGCGGCCGCGGCCGCGGTCAGCGAGTCCCTCGGGCACTGACCGCCGCCCCCCTCGCGGGCGGTCGCGCCGCTAGAGCAGGTAGCCGCCGTCGACCGCGAGGTCGCGGCCGGTGATGTACCCGCCGTCGTCGGAGCAGAGCAGGAGCGCGAGCGGCACGCAGTCGGCCGGCGTCCCGATGCGCCCGAGCGGGATCTGGCCGACGACCCGGCGGTGGTACTCGTCGGATGCGAGCGCGTCGCGGTTGCGAGGGGTGTCGATCACGCCCGGCGACAGGCTGTTGACGGTCACGCCCCGCGGCGCCAACTGCTTGGCGAGGTTCGACACGAGGTTCGCCTGCGCGGCCTTCGAGGCCGCGTACGCCGCCATGTCGGGATGGGGTCGCGCCTGCTGCACGCTGCCGATGGCCAGGATGCGACCCCAGCGGCGCTCGGCCATGTCGGGCGCGATGCCCTGCACCAGTTCGAGGAATGCGACGAGGTTCACCCGCAGCTGCCGTTCCATCTGCTCGGCGGTGATCGAGTGCCACGGTTCCCGGATCTGCACCGACGCGGAGTGCACGAGGATGTCCACCGGCCCGACGTCGCGCGCCGCGCTCGCGAGCCGCGCACCGGCCCCGACGATGGCGAGGTCCTCGGCGAGCGACGGCCGACCGGCGTGGCCGACGGGTTCCAGTCCGTGACGGATGACCCGCGCCCCGGCTCGCTCGAGCGCGTCGGCGATCGCGGCGCCGATGCCGCTCGTCGACCCGGTGACGAGCGCGGTACGGCCGTCGACAGGCGGCTTCGACGCGGCATCCATCTGGGCTCCCTCCACGGTGCGCTCGGCCACGGTGCGCTCGGCGCGATCGACGCCAGCCTAGAGCGGAGGCGGCGCCGTCCGGCTAGAGCCGGCCGTGACGCCGGTAGACCCCGACCGGGTCGTCGCTCACGAGGAACTCGGCCCGCACCACGTCCTCGTGGGCGATGAGCTCCTCGGTGCGCTGCAGCACCTCGACGACGAGCTCGCGCGGCACGACCACCACCCCGTCGAGGTCGCCGACGAGGAAGTCGCCGGGTGAGACCGAGACCGTCGTGGTCAGTGCCCCACGCAACGACACGGTGTTCTGCCAGTCGTAGTAGCTCCACCGCTTGACCGCCTCCACCGGAGAGAGGTACCGGCAGAACAGGGGGAAGCCGCGCTCGAGGAGGAAGCGGGTGTCCCGGGATCCGCCGTCCACGACGGCTCCGATGACTCCGCACGCAGATCCGACCGTGGCGTTCATCTCGCCGTAGTGCGCGACCTGGGTGTCGAAGCTGCAATCGCGCACGTCGATGATCGGCACGCCCGTGGCCTTCATCGCCTCGAACATGTGGATGCGGCGCGCCCGCAGGTCGGGGTCGCCGGTCGGTTCGGGGATGCCCTTCATGGTGAAGGCCGGCCCGGCGAGCGTCCACTCGGGGTCGACCGGCTTGATGTCGGGCGCGAGCGCCTGGTTCGGGAACCCCAGTTCGTCCAGCACGTCGTACACCGCGCCCGAGTAGCTGTCGCGGAAGCGCGCGATGAGCTCGGGCACCGGAAGCGGATAGGCATAGGGGTTCGGCATGAGCATCCTCGATCATCGCGGCCGCGGAGGTCCGAAGCGTTGCACTTGATGCTACTAGCGTTGCAACTGACAAAACAAGTATGCTCGGCGACGGAGGAACAGCATGAAGATCGTCGACCTGCGCGTGCGTACCGTCGCCATCCCGACCGACGCGAAGCTGCGGCACAGCAGCGGCGTGCACCCCGGGTACTTCATCCGCACGATCCTCGAGCTCATCACCGACGAAGGCCTGGTCGGGCTCGGCGAGGTGGGCGGCGGCGACCAGCGCGGTGCCCTGCTCAAGCTGAAGCCGCGCATCCTCGGGCTGGATCCGTTCCACCTCGAGGTGATCAAGCTCAAGGTCCTCCGCTCCATCTACTACCTCTCGAACGCGCGGCTCTACGCCGCCATCGAGATGGCCTGTCTCGACATCCAGGGCAAGGCCGCCGGGCGGCCGCTCAGCGACCTGCTCGGCGGGTCGGTGCGCGCCGAGATCCCCTTCATCGCCTACCTGTTCTGGCGCTACGACCGGCCGGGCGGCGGTGACGACACCACGGCCGAGGACCTGGCCGACGAATGCGAGGCGCTGCACGAACGCCTCGGCGTCAACGCCATGAAGATGAAGGCCGGCGTCGAGCGCCCCGAGGAGGAAGCCCGGGTCCTGGAGCTGTGCCGCGACCGGCTCGGCGACGGGTTCGGCCTCCGCATCGATCCGAACGGGGTGTGGTCGGTCCCGACCGCGGTGCGGATCGGGCGCCGGCTCGAGGCCGTTGCGCCGGAGTACTTCGAGGATCCCGCCTGGGGTCTCGTCGGCAACGCCGCGGTCCGCGAACAGGTGCGCATCCCCATCGCGACGAACATGTACCCGGCGAGGTTCGACGACCTCGGCCCTGCGATTCGCCTGGGGGCCGTCGACGTCGTGCTGACGGACCTGCACTACTGGGAGGGACCGCGCGGCGTGAAGGACCTCACGGCTGTCTGCCGCACCTTCGGACTCGGCGTCGCCATGCACTCGGGCACCGAGTTCGGCATCGAGCTGGCCGCCATGCTGCACACGGCGAGCACCATTCCCGAGATGATCACCGCAGGAGACGCGCACTACCACTACCTCACCGACGACATCATCGCCGGCGGCCTCATGGAGTATCGCGACGGATCGATCGCCGTTCCGACCGGCGCGGGGCTCGGGGTGGAGCTCGACCCCGAGAAGATGGACAAGTACGAGCGGTACTTCGAGGAGCACGGCGACTACTACGCCCGGTTCCATGTCGACGACCGCAACCCCGACTGGGTGCCCACGGTCGGCGGGTTCTAGTCCTCGTTCACCACGACGAATGCCGCCCGCATCCCCAGGGGGAGGCGGGCGGCATCCGTCACTCGGTCGCGACGTTCACGATCGATCGCGGCTCAGCTGAACTTGCGGCGGTAGATCGAGACCGCCCAGATGTAGGCGATGACCAGGATGCCGACGAGCCAGGCGAGCGCGACCCAGATGTCGCTGCCGACGGGCTGGCCGGCGAACAGCGCACGCGTCGTGTCGACGATCGAGGTCACGGGCTGGTTCTCGGCGAACCAGGCCACCGGCCCCGGCAWCGACTCGGTCGGCACGAACGCCGAGCTGATGAAGGGCAGGAAGATCAGCGGGTAGCTGAACGCGCTCGCCCCGTCGACGGTCTTCGCGGAGAGCCCCGCGACCACGGCGAGCCAGGTCAGGGCGAGGGTGAACAGCACCATGATGCCGGCGACCGCGAGCCAGGCGCCCACGGATGCCCCGGTGCGGAAGCCCATGATCAGGGCGACGCCGATCACGATCGCGATCGAGATGAGGTTCGCGACCAGTGACGTGAGCACGTGCGCCCAGAGCACGCTCGACCGGGCGATCGGCATGGACTGGAACCGCTCGAAGATGCCGCCCTGCAGGTCGAGGAACAGCCGGTACGAGGTGTACGCGACGCCCGACGCGATCGTGATCAGCAGGATGCCGGGGAGCATGTAGTCGATGTACGACTCATCGGACCCGGTGTTGATCGCCCCGCCGAGCACGTACACGAACAGGAGCATCAGCGCGATCGGCGTGACCGCGGTGGTGATGATCGTGTCGGGGCTGCGGAGGATGTGGGTCAGCGACCGGCCGGTGAGGACCCGGGTGTCGCCGAGGACGTGCGTGGTCATCGGGGTTCCTTTCCTGCCGGAACCGTGCCGTCGGCACGGTCGGTGTGTGCGGTTTCGGTCTCGCCGGTGTCGCCGACGAGGGCGAGGAAGACTTCCTCGAGGGTGGGCTGCTTCTCGACGTACTCGACGGTCGTGGCGGGCAGGAGCTGCTTGAGCTCGGCCAGGGTCCCGTTCTGGATGATCGTGCCCTTGTGCAGGATCGCGATGCGATCCGCCAGCTGCTCGGCCTCGTCGAGGTACTGGGTCGTGAGCAGCACGGTCGTGCCGCCGTTCGCGAGCTCCTTCACCGTCTGCCACACCTCGATGCGCGCCTGCGGGTCGAGGCCGGTGGTCGGCTCGTCGAGGAAGATGATCGGCGGGTTGCCGATCAGGCTCATCGCGATGTCGAGGCGGCGTCGCATGCCACCCGAGTACGTCCCCGCGCGCCGGCCACCGGCATCCGTGAGGGAGAACCGGGCCAGCAGGTCGTCGGCGATCGCCCCTGGGTTCTTCAGGTGACGGAGCTTCGCGACCAGCACCAGGTTCTCCCGGCCGGTCAGCACTTCATCGACCGCCGCGAACTGGCCGGTCAGGCTGATCGACTCGCGGACGTCCCCGGGCGTGGCTGCCACGTCGAAGCCGTGGACCGTGGCTGTGCCGGCGTCGGCCTGGAGCAGCGTCGACAGGATCCGCACGAGGGTGGTCTTCCCTGCGCCGTTCGAGCCGAGCAGCGCGAAGATGCTGCCCGCCTTCACGTCGAAGTCGACGCCTCGCAGCACGTGCAGGTCCTTGAACGACTTCTCGATGCCCTGTACCCGAATCGCTGTCTCGGTCGTCATCGCTCTTCCTTTCCTTCGAGGTTCTGGATGGTTTCGGTGAGGCGGCTGCGCTCCTTGTCGATCCAGCGCTTGCCGGCGTAGGCCGAGGCGAATGCCTCCGCGAACTCGACCGGGTCGTCGCCGACGATGTCCTCGACCGGCGTCCCGTCGACGGCGGCCCGCTCCCACAGATCGGCGGAGTCGTTCAGCATCGTGATCATCACGGCGGAGTCGCCGTCGGTGATGCCGCCGTTGTACATGAAGTACCGCTCGAAGGCCTTCGCGGCGGTGCCGTAGGGCTCGGGCAGGGCCGCGATGCGGGCCTTGTACTGGCGGTACGCCTTCTTGTCGTCGAGCGATCCGGTGATCATCTCGTACCACTTCGCGGCCATGACTACTCTCCTTCTTCCGTGACTGATTCGATGCGGTGGTGGAGCTGTTCGATCCGTTCGGCGAGGAAGCTCCACGTCCTCCAGAACTCGTCGAGGTACTCGCCGCCCTGTGCGTTGAGCGAGTACACCTTGCGCGGCGGCCCCTTCTCGGACGGGACCTTCTCGACGTCCACGAGGCCGCGCTGCTCGATCCTGACCAGGAGCGCGTACACGGTGCCTTCGACGATGTCGGTGAAGCCCTCGTCGCGCAGGCGCGCGGTGATCTCATACCCGTACGCCGGGCGGACGGCCAGGATCGCGAGGACGATGCCTTCGAGCGTGCCCTTCAGCATCTCGGTCGACTGCTTGCCCATGAACCCCTCCTTCAACTACTCGGTGTTGCTGACTACCGGTACATAGTAAGCACAAGTACCGGTAGATAGCAACACTGAATACCGATCGGCGGCCACGTCCAGCCTGATCGGCGTCGAGACGCGGATCAACGAGCGATCGCGGTACGCTCGTTGACCTCTGGGTTCACGATGGAGGGAGGGCGATGGAGCTTCGCGAGATCGAGATCTTCCTCACGCTCGCCGACGAACTGCATTTCGGTCGCACCGCCGAGCGCCTGCACGTCTCGGTGTCGCGTGTCAGTCATGCCATCCGCGTCCAGGAGACCGCCATCGGCGCGCCGCTGTTCACCCGCACGAGCCGGCGTGTCGAGCTCACTCAGGTTGGGGAGGTCCTGCTCGAGGGCCTACGGCCGGCTTTCGACGGCATCCGGCACTCCGTCGCTGCGGCCACGGCACTCGCCCGTCAATCGGTGGGCACCGTCACGATCGGCGCCATGGGCGCACAGGTGCACGACCTCGCGCCCGTGCTCGACGCGTTCCGAGCGTCGCATCCGTTCGCCGAGGTCCGCTTCCGCGAGGTGTTCTTCACCGACCCGTTCGAGCTGCTCCGCCGGGGCGAGGTGGATCTCGTGACCGCGTGGCTGCCCGTCGACGAACCCGACCTGGCCGTGGCCTGCGTGCTGCGCGAGGAGCCGCTCAACCTCATCGTCTCCTCGCGCGGACCACTCGCGGGTCGTTCCTCCGTCGACTTGGAGGAGCTCGCCGAATTCGCGGTTCCGGCCATCGCTGGGTCAGCCGACTGGTTGTCGGGCGTCGTCCCCTTCTCCACTCCTTCGGGGCGGCCGATCCCACGCGCGGGGCGGGTCTCGACGTACCCGGAACTCCTCGCCCTCGTGGCCTCCGGCCACGTCGTCTGTCCCGTCCCCGACGAGGGACGGCGCTACTTCCCGTGGCCGGGCGTCGAGTACATCCCCTTCGGCGACGCCGCGCCGGTGCAGTGGGCGCTGATCCGTCGGCGTGGTCGCACCGCCCCGATCGTCCGCGCGTTCACCGACGCGGCGCAGGCGACGGGCGGGATGACTGACACCGTCTGATCGAGCGCGAGGAACCTGGGTCGCACCCGGTGATGACCCGGCGCTAGCGTTGCCCTCATGCGTACGCTGACCGTCTGCAACTTCGTCACCGTCGACGGACGGTACGAGGACGACGACCACGACATCGTCTCGTTCTTCGAGCACCAGCACCCCGACTACCACGGGGCCGACACGTTCGATCACCACACCACGAGCCTGCTCGCCGACGCGGACACGCTCCTGCTCTCGGGGCGCCGATCGTCGCTCGGGAACCTCGAGTACTGGGCCGGCGTCCGCCACGACCCCCACGCCACCGCCATCCGCCGACGGTTTGCGGAGCTGTTCGACCAGGTAGAGAAGGTCATCGTGTCCGATACCATCACCGCGGCCGACCTCGAGCCGTACGAGCGCACGCGGATCGTCGCAGTGGCCGACGCGCGCGCCGAGGTCGCGACGCTCAAGCAGGCGGATAGGCGCGGCATCCTGATCCTGCTCGGGCGGATCCTCTGGAACGACCTGATGCGGGCCGGGCTGGTCGACGAGTTGCAGATCGTGACCTTCCCACTGATCGGCGGCGGTGGCGTCTCCCTCTTCGATTCGCGGCCGCCGGTCGCGCTGAAGCTCCTGGAGACCCGTGCGTGGCAGGAGTCGGGGAACGTGCTGATGCGCTGGAGGGTCGACCCGGTGTGATCAGTCCCGCGGGTCTCCACTGTCGCGCTGCCAACGACCTGATCGCCTAGGGTTCGAGGGCCTTCCGGAGCGCTTCGGCGGCTGCCGAATGGAACTGGCTGGTTACGCGGGCGTTGCGGAAGACTGCGTCGAATCCGTGGAAGACTCCCGGGATCTCGAAGACTTCGGTGGTCACGCCTGCGTTGCGGAGGCGTTTCGCGTAGGCGAGGTCTTCGTCGTGGAAGAGGTCGAGTGTTCCGACGCCGATCCAGGAGGGCGGCAGGCCGGCGAGATCGTCGCGTCGTGCGGGTACGGCGTACCGTGGCACGTTCGGGCTGCCGGCGGGTGCGCCGAGGTAGGACTCCCAGCCGAAGCGGTTGCTGGAGGGCGGCCAGATGCGGACGTGTCGGGTGTCGATATCGGTGCGGAGCACGGTGCGGTCGTCGAGCATCGGGTACAGGAGCAGTTGGAAGACGGGCTCCGCCGTGCCCTCATCGTGGAGTCGTTGGGTGAGGGCTACGGCGAGGCCGCCGCCCGCGCTGCCTCCGCCGATCGCGATCCGGTCAGGGTCGATACCCCATTCGGCGGCGCGGCCACGGATCTCGTGCCACCCGTCGGAGAGGTCCTCAAGGGCTGCCGGGGCGGGGTGCTCGGGGGCGAGCCGGTAGGAGGCGGCGAACACGACGATGCCGAGACGCTGTGCGAGTCCGATGAGGAAGCGGTCGTCTTGCTGCGGGGAACCCATCACGAGCCCGCCGCCATGGATCCAGAAGAACGCTGGACCGCTCCCGCCAGCGGCACGCGGCCGGTAGACCCGGTAGGCGAGCTCGCCGCCTGTGGTCGGGATGGGCAGGGTCGACACGTCGACATCGGCGGTGGATGCACGTGGACGGGGTGGCTTGCGAAACAGGCGCAGGGTGCGGCGCGAGACGCCAGCGCGGGGGAACCAGCGTGCAGCGCGGACGTCCGGGTGGAACGGTTCCGGTTTGGACATCACGCCCCCACGTTCACGGTCGCAGCGCCGGACTCGTGGTAGCTCCCGGTCCGAATGTCGTCGAGGATCGACCCGCCGGCCGGTGCCCAATCGAACGTCTTCCTCGCCTTGTCACCGGCGAGGGTGCCGGGAGCGCCGAGGATGAGCGCGAGAGGGCCGAGCACGTCTGTCGCGCTCTCGCGGGGAAGGGAGACCGTCTGGGCGCCGGTGATCGCGCTGATCGCTTCAGCGAGTTCCCGCATCGTGAATCGATGCTCCCCTTTCGCGTTGAACACGCCGGGGGTCGGCCGCTCGAGGGCGGCGACGTACAGGTTGGCGAGATCGTCGACGTGGATCGCATCCCAGGGCTGGGCGCCGTCATCGACGTACGCGGCCGCACCCGTCGTTGCGGCGGCGCCGATCAGGCCGGTCACGAGGCCCGAACCTGCGCGTCCGTGCACGAGCGCGGCCCGGATCACGATCGGGGTGATGCCCGCAGTGCTCAGCACGACACGCTCGGCCTGGCTTTTGACGGGCTGCGCGCTGCGCTCCGGCAGGCGTGCGTCTTCGTCGCGAGGCTGCCCGGGATCGATCCCGTAGACCAGCCCCGTGCTCGTGTACAGCACCGGCTTGTCGATTCCAGACGCACCCGCACCTGCGACAAGGGCGGTGACCGCGGCGAGCTCCGCCGCGGCCGCCGCCTCGGACGCGCTCCCGTCGAATGCCGCATGCACCACCGCATCCGCCGACGTGGCAGCAGCGCGAAGCACGTCGGTGTCGTCGAGCGAACCGCGCACGGCGTTGGCGCCTGCATCGGTCAGCCGTTGTGCACCCGCGGCGGTACGCGCGAGCGCGTCGACCTCGTGCCCTGCGGCGAGTAGTCGCTCCAGAACAACCGAGCCCAAGTACCCGGTGCCGCCTGTGAGGAAGATCCTCATCTCTCATCCTTTCCGTGCGGGACAGTGCCCGGACAGGAACGACGGTAAAGTGTGACGCTAACGTCAAGGTCAAGTCGGAAGGTGCGGCGTTATGAGAATCGGAGAGCTCAGTCGCCAGACCGGGGCGAGTCCCCGCGCGATCCGCTACTACGAACAGACCGGTCTGCTGCAGTCCGAACGGCAGTCGAACGGATACCGCGAGTTCGGTGACACCGCAATCCAGACCGTCACAACGATCCGCACCCTCTTCGAACTCGGCTTCCCCTCAGAACTCGTCTCCCGCGTGCTCCCCTGCACCGGAGAAGCCGGCCCCATCGCCGGGGAGTGCAGCGCCCTGATGCAGCGTGTCAGCGAGATCCGCGACGAGATGGACGAGAAGGCCCGTCGACTCGACGCCACCCGCGACCAACTCACCCAGTTCCTCGAGACCGCGAACCAGCGATAGGCGACCGACCCGCTACACCTGCACCATGTCGGTGAACCGCGAGAAGTGTCCGTGGAACGCCACGGTGATCGTGCGGGTGGGACCGTTTCGGTGCTTCGCCACGATCAGGTCTGCCTCGCCCGCGCGGGGACTGTCCCGCTCGTAGGCCGACTCGCGGTGCAGCAGGATCACCATGTCGGCGTCCTGCTCGATCGAGCCCGACTCTCGCAGGTCGGAGAGCGCCGGCATCTTGTCGGCGCGCTGCTCGGGGCCACGGTTCAACTGCGAGAGCGCCAGCACCGGCACCTGCAGCTCCTTGGCGAGCAGCTTCAGCGCACGCGAGAACTCCGACACCTCCTGCTGACGGCTCTCGACGCGCTTGCCGCTCGTCATGAGCTGCAGGTAGTCGATGATGACCATCTTCAGGCCCACGCGCTGCTTCAGTCGTCGGCACTTCGCCCGGATCTCGACGAGGGTCATGTTGGGCGAGTCGTCGATGTAGAGCGGCGCGTCGTTGATGCGGCCACGGGTCGCCGCGATGGTCGTCCAGTCGCGGGAGTCGACGGTGCCCTTGCGCATCATCTGCAGGGGCACGGATGCCTCGGCCGAGAGCAGGCGCATCGCGATCTCGCTCTTGCCCATCTCGAGCGAGAAGAAGATCGACGGCAGGTCGTGGCCGATGGAGGCGGCGCGCGCGAAGTCGAGCGCCAGCGTGGACTTTCCCATCGCGGGACGCGCCGCGACGATGATCATCTGCCCGGGATGGAAGCCGTTGGTCAGGTCGTCGAGGTCGGCGAAGCCGGTGGGCACCCCGGTGAACTTGCCGTCGGTGTGCTTGGCGGCCTCGATCTCGTCGATGGCCGCGGTGACGGCCTCGGTGAGCGGCACGTAGTCTTCGCTCTCGGTGGAGCCGGTGACGCCGTAGATCTCGGCCTGCGCGTGGTTGACGAGCTCGGTGACCTCGCCCTCGCCGGCGTAGCCCATCTGCACGATGCGGGTGCCCGCCTCCACCAGCCGTCGCAGGAGTGCGCGCTCGGCGACGATGGAGGCGTAGTACCCCGCGTTGGCGGCGGTGGGCACGAGGCTGGTGAGCGTGTGCAGGTACTCGACGCCGCCGGCGCGCTGCAGTTCGCCCGTCTTCGTGAGCTCGTCGGTGACGGCGATCACGTCGGTCGGTTCGCCGTGCGAGTAGAGCGTGAGGATGGCGTTGAAGACGACCTCGTGCTTCGGCACGTAGAAGTCGACGCCGCGCACGGTCTCGATGACGTCGGCCACCGCGTCCTTCGAGAGCATCATGCCGCCGAGGGCGCTCTGCTCGGCCAGGAGGTCGTGCGGCGGTGTGCGTTCACCCCGGCGGTCACCGTCGTCGTGCGGCTCGGCGAGTCCGATGTGCGCGATCGACAACTCATGACCTCCCAGTGGTCTTCGGGCGTGCGAAGCGCCCACTCCTCAGTGTGATGGGAGGAGCCGACATTGTGATCGCGGGCCGGGTAACACCCGCTGATTCGGACGCTGCTTCACGATATGGAAGCCCCGCCCACAGCACAACCCGGCCTGTGGATAAGTCTGGGGACAATCTGGGCGAAACGCCACGGAAGCTGTGCACCCAGCCTGTGGAGAACTGTGGAATTCTTGTGAATTACACGGGTTGAATTCTGGATCTATCAGGCATTCCCTGTTTCCACACCTGTGGGGGAAAACTTCTTCAGAAGTCCACGGATGCCGCATGCACACCTGTGCACAACCATCTCAGGAAACTCCGAAGCTCAGCTTGCGGGCGAGTGCTCCGGAGTGGTAGACCGGTGCGGGCAGTACTTGGGGGAACTCGGTCGTCGAGGGGGACGGTCGGGCGTCGGACGACGCTCGGAACGCATGCTCCGGCGGCCCGACCATGGCGGCCACGTGATGCGCCGCCGGACGAGAACGGCGGCCCGAGCCGAAGCCCGAGCCGCCGTCTGCGTGCCGATGCGAACTACTTCGCGGCAACCACCTGGAGGGTGATCGTGGCGGAGAGCTCGTCGCGGAGGCGAACCGTCGCCTCGTGCTCGCCGATCGACTTGATCGGCGTCGAGATCTCGATCTTGCGCTTGTCGACCTCGCCGAGGCCGGCGGCCTGCACCGCAGCCGCGACATCTGCCGTCTTGACCGAGCCGAAGAGCCGGCCGCCGTTGCCGGCCTTGACCGTCAGCTTCACCTTGGTCGACTCGAGCTTGGCCTTGAGGGCCKGCGCGTCCTCGAGGGAGTGCAGCTCGCGAGCCGTGCGGGCGGCCTTGATCTGCTCGACCTGCTTTTCGCCGCCACGGGTCCACGGGGTCGCGAAGCCCTGGGGAACCAGGTAGTTGCGCGCGTAGCCGTTCTTGACCTCGACCACGTCGCCGGCGGTGCCGAGGCCGGTGACCTCGTGCGTGAGAATTACCTTTGCCATTGTCGTGCTCCTTAGCGGCCGGAGCCCGAGTAGGGGAGGAGCGCCATCTCACGTGCGTTCTTCACGGCACGGGCGATGAGGCGCTGCTCCTGCACGGAGACACCGGTGATGCGACGGGCACGGATCTTCCCGCGCTCCGAGATGAACTTGCGAAGGGTCGCAACGTCCTTGTAGTCGATGACGCCGACCTTGATCGACTTCGCCGGGGCGGCGTTCTTCGCGCCCTTCCCGCGGCTCGGCTTGCGGCGGTCGCCGCTGCTCTTTCCAGCCATTGGTTTTCCTGTCTTGTGGATGCGGGTCGGTCGTGCTCGATGCGTGGACCGGCCCGCTGAATATTAGAAGGGGGTCTCGTCGCCGTAGCTCGTGCCCGGCGTGTTCCAGACGTCGCCGCCGCCGCCCGACTGGGCTGCGGGAGCGCTGGGCGCCMACGCGTCGTCGGACTGGCCGCCCCCGAAGGAGCCGCCCGCACCGCCGACCGCACCGCGGCTCGACTGCGCACGCGTGACCGAGGCGGTCGCGTACCGGAGCGAGGGGCCGATCTCGTCGACCTCCAGCTCGATGCTGGTGCGCTTCTCGCCTTCCTTGGTCTCGTAGGAACGCTGCTTGAGACGCCCGGAAGCGATGACCCGGGAACCCTTGGTGAGTGAACCGGCGACGTGCTCGGCGAATTCACGCCAGCAGCTCGCGCGCAGGAACAGCGCTTCACCGTCCTTCCAGTCGTTCGCCTGACGGTCGAACGTGCGAGGAGTGGACGCGATGGTGAAGTTGGCAACCGCGAGGCCGTTCTGCGTGTAGCGCAGCTCGGGATCGGCAGTGAGGTTGCCCACCACGGTGATGATGGTCTCGCCGGCCATGAGGACTAGGCGTCCTTCGAGGCGGGGGCCTTCGCGGCGGCAGCAGCCTTCGCGCCGGCCTTGGCGGAAGCGGCGGCCTTCTTGGCAGCCTTCTCCTCCTGGGCCTTCGCGTGAGCGGCGACCTGGGCGATGGCCTCTTCGGCGCGGAGCACCTTGGTGCGCATGACGGCCTCGCTGAGGTTCAGCTGGCGGTCGAGCTCATTGGTGGTCTTGGACTCGGCGGTGAAGTCGACGACGGCGTAGATGCCCTCGTTCTTCTTGTTGATCTCGTAGGCCAGGCGACGACGTCCCCAGATGTCGACCTTGTCGACAGTGCCGCCATCGTTTCGGATGACGTTGAGGAACTTGTCAAGGCTGGGAGCAACGGTGCGCTCGTCGATCTCGGGATCGAGGATGACCATCAGCTCGTACTGGTGCATGACTAACCCACCTCCTTCGGACTCAAACGGCTGCAGTATTTCTGCAGCAGGAGGGTTGTGCATACGTCGCTCCGAGGAGGCCGCGCAATCGCGGCGCACGGGCAACCTTGACAGTCTAGCGGATTCCTCACATTCTCCGCGAACCGGGCGGCGGCCTTCGGGCCTTGACCGCCGCGCGATGGCGCGCCACGCTGGCCCCGTGGAGACCGCAGCAGAGCTCGCCGAACGCTTCGACCGACGGGCCCCCGACTACGACGGGTCGGCGATGCATCGCGGGCTCGCCCAGGCGGTCGCGGACTTCGTGCGACTCGGCGGGGTGCGCGACATCCTGGACGTGGGCACCGGTACCGGCCTGGTGCTCCGGTCGTTGCCGGCCGGCCCGTGGAGCCTCACGGGCGTCGACCTGTCGCCCGGCATGCTCGCGGTCGCGCGCGCAGCTCTTCCGAGCGCGAGATTCGAGGTCGCGGATGCCACGACCCTCGACCTCCCCGACGCGTCGATCGATCTCGTCACGTGCGTCACGATGGTGCATCTCCTGCCCGATGCGGCCGCGGCGCTGCGGAAGTGGCGGCGGGTCCTTCGACCCGGCGGATGCCTCGTGCTGGCGACCTTCGCCGACGACAGCCCCTCGTGGCACGGCCCGGCACCCGAACCCGGGCACTCGCCGGCCGAGGCGCACGCGCCGTTCGGGTCGTCCGAGGCGCTCGAGCGGCTCGCCGCGGCATCCGGATTCGTCGCGGGCCGCATCGCCGAGTGGGAGCTCCGCTCGAACGGCGGCGCACCCGAGTACCGCTGCCTGATCACCGAGTTCGCGCCCGTCGACGACTGACGGGCTCAAAAGGCGGGGCAGGGTCAGGCGTCGCGCGCCGCCCACCAGTCGAGCAGGCGCTCGCGGGCGGCATCCGGACCGATGGGTCCCTCGTCGAGCCGCACCTCGAGCAGGTAGCGGTACGCCTCGCCCACCACCGGACCCGGCCTCACGTCGAGGAGCCGCATGATCTGCTCGCCGTCGAGCTCGGGCCGCACGGCGGCGAGCTCCTCCTC
>NZ_JBFUCL010000019.1:0-20960 GCF_056405255.1 Agromyces sp. P1_H4
CGCCGCACGTACGCCTCGGCGAAGTCGGCCTGCCCGACGCCGCCGGCGCCGCCCGCGTCGACGGCGCCCGCGCCGCCGCCGCCCGCCTCGAACTGCGTGCCGGTCGTGAGCAGCATGTGCCCGGCGTCGAGGAACGGGGTGGGATCGACGAGGTCGGACGTGTGCGCCCACAGCACCGGGGCGTCGAGCGCACCGGCCGGCAGGTCGCCCGCCGGAGTGAGCAGCGTGAGGGCGAGCTCGGATCGGTCGAGCAGGGTCTGCACGGTCGGCTGCACTGGTGCTCCGCGGGGGATTCGAGCGACGGATGCCGCGACGCGGCGCCTGTACGCGATGTCCAACAAGATGCACCTGAGTGTACACGCGGGCGCTGCGGCATCCGTCGACGCCGACCTAGCATTGCGGGCATCCGCCACCGTCGTCACTTGCATCGGAGCAGACCATGACCCTCGTCGACACCACGGCCACCGTCACCGGAGGACCGACGCTCGCGCAGGAGCGCCGCCTCGTCACCGCCATCCCGGGCCCGCGCTCGCAGGAGCTGCTCGCCCGCAAGGCCGAGGCCGTTGCCGCCGGCGTGGGCCACACCGTGCCCGTCTCGGTCGTCGCCGCGGGCGGCGGCGTCATCGTCGACGCCGACGGCAACTCGCTGATCGACCTCGGCTCGGGCATCGCCGTCACCGGCGTCGGCAACGCCCACCCCCGCGTGGTCGAGGCCGTGACCGCCCAGCTCAATGCCTTCACGCACACGTGCTTCACCGTGGCGCCCTACGAGGGCTACGTCGCCGTCGCCGAGAAGCTCAACGCCCTCACCCCCGGTGACCATGCCAAGCGCTCGGCGCTCTTCAACTCGGGCGCCGAGGCGGTCGAGAACGCCGTGAAGATCGCGCGCCACTACACCAAGAAGCAGGCCGTCGTCGCGTTCGACCACGCCTACCACGGCCGCACGAACCTCACCATGGGCCTCACTGCGAAGAACATCCCGTACAAGAGCGGGTTCGGCCCGTTCGCCTCCGAGGTCTACCGCGCGCCGCTCAGCTACCCGTTCCGCGACGGCGGCCTCACCGGCGCCGAAGCCGCGGCCCGCGCGATCTCGGTCATCGAGAAGCAGGTCGGCGCCGAGAACCTCGCCGCGATCATCATCGAGCCCATCCAAGGCGAGGGCGGCTTCATCGTGCCCGCGCAGGGCTTCCTCCCCGCGCTCGTCGAGTGGTGCCGCGCGAACGACGTCGTCTTCATCGCCGACGAGGTGCAGACCGGCTTCGCCCGCACTGGCGCCTGGTTCGCGAGCGAGCACGAGGGCATCGTGCCCGACCTCGTCGTCGCGGCGAAGGGCATCGCCGGCGGCCTGCCGCTCTCGGCCGTCACCGGGCGTGCCGAGATCATGGACWCCGCGATGGCCGGCGGCCTCGGCGGCACCTACGCCGGCAGCCCGATCGCCTGCGCCRCCGCACTGGCCACCATCGAGACGTACGAGCAGGACGGCCTCATCGAGCGCGCCCGCGAGATCGGCGCCGTGCTCTTCGGCCGCCTCAACGCCCTGCGCACCGCCGACCCCCGCATCGGCGACGTCCGCGGCCGCGGCGCCATGGTCGCGATCGAGCTCGTCGACCCCGCCACCGGCGCGCCCGACGCGGCGCTCACCACCGCGATCGCCAAGTACGCGCACGCGAACGGCGTCGTGCTGCTCACCTGCGGCACGTACGGCAACGTCATCCGCTTCCTGCCCCCGCTCACCATCTCCGACGAACTGCTCATCGACGGCCTCTCGGTCGTCGCGGAAGGACTGAAGAACGCATGACCGACCTGCTCGCGGCGACGACGATGTCGACCGCAACGGATGCCGCGGCGGCGCCCGGCTCGGCGCACACCGTCGACCACGTCGCGACCCCGCTCACCGACGCGCGGGCCCAGCTCGCCGAGGCGATCGGGCTGCTCGGCTACGAGAACGGCCTGCACCAGATGCTCGCCACCCCGCGCCGTGAGCTCACGGTCGCCGTGCCGCTGCGACTCGACTCGGGTGAGAGCCGGCTCTACATCGGCCACCGCGTGCAGCACAACTTCTCGCGCGGCCCGGCCAAGGGCGGCCTGCGCTACGCGCCGAACGTGAACCTCGACGAGGTGCGGGCGCTCGCCATGTGGATGACCTGGAAGTGCGCCCTGCTCGATGTGCCCTACGGCGGCGCGAAGGGCGGACTCGCGATCGACCCCCGCGAGCACTCCATGGCCGAGCTCGAGCGCGTGACCCGCCGCTACACGAGCGAGATCCTGCCGATCATCGGCCCCGAGCGCGACATCCCGGCGCCCGACATCGGCACCGACGAGCAGACCATGGCCTGGATCATGGACACCTACTCGGTGAACAGCGGCTACACGGTGCCCGGCATCGTGACCGGCAAGCCCATCGCGCTCGGCGGCTCGCAGGGCCGGGCCAGTGCGACCAGCCGCGGCGTCACGCACATCGCGCTCGCGGCGCTCCGTCACGTCGGGCTCGACCCGGCCCGCTCGACGGCGGCCGTGCAGGGCTTCGGCAAGGTGGGTGCGGATGCCGCGCGCTTCCTGTCCGAGGCCGGCGTGCGGGTCACCGCGGTCAGCGACCAGTACGGCGCCATCCTCAACACGGGCGGGCTCGACATCGAGGCGCTCTCCGAGCACGTCCGGGCGACGGGCTCGGTCGTCGGCTTCGCCGGCGGCGACGCGCTCGACGGCGCCGACCTGCTCACCCAGGACGTCGACCTGCTCGTGCCCGCCGCCGTCGAGGGCGTGCTGCACGACGGCAACGCCGGCGACGTGCTCGCCCGCGTGATCGTCGAGGGCGCCAATGGCCCCACGACCCCGGCGGCCGACCGCATCCTCCGCGAGCGCGGCATCCTCGTCGTGCCCGACATCCTCGCCAACGCCGGCGGCGTGATCGTCTCGTACTTCGAGTGGGTGCAGGCGAACCAGGCCTACTGGTGGCGCGCCGACGAGGTCGAGTCCAGACTGGAGGAGCGGATGCTCAGCGCCTGGCAGCACGTGCTCGGCTATGCCGAGGCGCGCGACCTCTCGCTCCGCACCGCCGCCACCGCGCTCGCCGTCGAGCGCGTCGCCGAGGCGCACCGCCTCCGCGGCCTCTACCCCTGATCGGGCACCATCCCAACCGGCCGACCGACACGAAACGGATCGCACCAATGACCGACACCATGCAGCACACCGCCGAGACCACGGTCCTCGACCGGGTCGCCGACCGCCTGTTCATCGGCGGCGAGTGGGTCGACGCCGAGGGCGGCAAGACCCTCGCCGTCTCCGACCCGTCGACGGGCGAGACGATCAAGGAGATCGCGGATGCCTCGCCGGCCGACGGCATCCGCGCGCTCGACGCCGCCGTGGCCGCGCAGGACGCGTGGGCCGCGACTGCGCCCCGGGAGCGCGGGGAGCTGCTCCGCCGGGCGTTCGACCTGCTCCAGGAGCGCAAGGAGGACTTCGCCCTCCTCATGACGCTCGAGATGGGCAAGCCGCTCGCCGAGGCGCGCGGCGAGGTCGCCTACGGCGGCGAGTTCCTCCGCTGGTTCAGCGAGGAGGCCGTGCGCATCTCGGGCCGCTACGGGCTCAACCCCGAGGGCACCGGTCGCATGATCGTGTCGCAGCGTCCCGTCGGCCCGTCGTTCTTCATCACCCCGTGGAACTTCCCGCTGGCGATGGCGACCCGCAAGATCGCCCCCGCGCTCGCCGCGGGCTGCACGGTGGTCATCAAGCCGCCGGCGCTCACGCCGCTCACGACCATCGCGTTCGTGCAGCTGCTCGAGGAGGTCGGCCTGCCGAAGGGCGTCGTGAACGTGGTGCCCACGTCGACGTCGTCGAAGGTGTCCGCCCTGATCATCGCCGACCCGCGCCTGCGCAAGCTCTCGTTCACGGGCTCGACCGAGGTGGGCCGCACGCTCATGCAGCAGGCCGCGCAGGGCATCCTCCGCACGTCGATGGAGCTCGGCGGCAACGCGCCGTTCGTCATCTTCGAGGACGCCGACCTCGACAAGGCGGTCGACGGCGCGATGATCGCCAAGTTCCGCAACATCGGGCAGGCGTGCACCGCCGCGAACCGATTCATCGTGCACGAGTCGGTCGCCGACGAGTTCGCGAAGCGGGTCGCCGACCGGGTCAAGGCCATGAAGGTCGGCCGCGGCACCGAGGACGGCGTCAACATCGGCCCCCTGATCGACGAGAAGGCCGTGGACTCCACCGACGAGCTCGTGCAGGACGCCGTCTCGAAGGGCGCGACCGTGCTCACGGGCGGCACGCGAATCGACGGCGACGGCACGTTCTACGCCCCGACCGTGCTCGCCGGCGTGGCCGCGGGCAGCCGCCTGCTCAGCGAGGAGATTTTCGGTCCGGTGCTCGGCATCACCACGTTCACCGACGAGGACGAAGCGGTGCGCCTGGCGAACGGCACCGAGTACGGGCTCGTCTCGTACGTGTTCACGCAGGACCTCGCACGGGGCCACCGTCTCATCGAGCGCATGGCCACCGGCATGATGGGCCTGAACACGGGCCTCGTCTCGAACGCGGCCGCGCCGTTCGGCGGCGTCAAGCAGTCGGGCATCGGCCGCGAGGGCGGCCTCGAGGGCATCCACGAGTACCTCGACACGAAGTACACGCTCATCCCGGTGAGCTGAGCAGCGAGCGGATGCCGCGGCCGCGCGCCGCGGCATCCGCTCGCCTCACCGAGCACGCACCCCAGGAAAGTCAGACAGGAACCATGGAACGCATCGACTGCGACGTCGTCATCGTGGGCGCCGGGGCATCCGGCCTCACCGCTGCCACCCGACTGAAGGAGGCCGGCCGCACGGTCGTCGTCCTCGAGGCGCGCGACCGTGCGGGCGGGCGGCTCTGGACCGACGACATCGACGGCGCGATGCTCGAGATCGGCGGCCAGTGGGTCTCGCCCGACCAGGACGCGCTCATCGAGACCCTCGACGACCTCGGCCTCGAGACGTACCCGCGCTACCGCGAGGGCGTGAACATCTACATCGGCCCCGACGGCGAGCAGAAGCGGTTCGAGGGCGAGATCTTCCCGGTGCCGCCGGCGACCGAGCAGGAGATCCTCACCCTCATCGAGAAGCTCGACGCGCTCGTCGCCGAGATCGACCCCGACCGTCCGTGGGAGCACCCGCAGGCGAAGGACCTGGACGAGATCTCGTTCTCGCGCTGGCTCGAGACGCAGACCGACGACCTCGAGGCGCGCGAGAACATCGGCATGTTCATCGCCGGCGCCATGCTCACCAAGCCCGCACACGCGTTCTCGGCGTTGCAGGCACTGCTCATGGCGGCCTCCGCGGGCTCGTTCTCGAACCTCGTCGACGCCGACTTCATCCTCGACCGCCGCGTCGTCGGCGGCCTGCAGCAGGTGCCACTGCTGCTCGCGGAGCGGCTCGGCGGTGCCGTGCGCCTCGGCCAGGCGGTGCGCACGCTGCGCTGGCACCCGGAAGCTCCCGAGCGGGGCGTCGTGGCCGTGACCGACGACCTCGAGGTGCACGCCAAGCACGTCGTGCTGGCCGTGCCGCCCATCCTCATCAGCCGCATCTCGTACGAGCCGCCGCTGCCCCGCCGGCAGCAGCAGCTGCACCAGCACCTCTCGATGGGCTTCGTCATCAAGGTGCACGCCGTCTACGAGACGCCGTTCTGGCGGGAGCAGGGTCTCTCGGGCACCGCCTTCAGCCCGTACGAGCTCGTGCACGAGGCCTACGACAACACGAACCACGAGGACCCCCGCGGCACCCTGGTCGGCTTCGTCGCCGACGAGGAGGCCGACGGCGTCTTCTCGCTGAGCGCCGAGGAGCGCAAGGAGCGCATCCTCGAATCGCTCTCGCACTACTACGGCGAGCGGGCCAAGCACCCGGTCGTCTACTACGAGAGCGACTGGGGCTCCGAGGAGTGGACGCGCGGCGCGTACGCCGCGAGCTTCGACATGGGCGGCCTCGCGCGCTACGGCGCCGACCTGCGCACGCCGGTGGGCCCCATCCACTTCTCGTGCTCCGACATGGCGGGCAAGGGCTACCAGCACGTCGACGGCGCCATCCGCGTCGGCCGGGAGGTCGCAGCCGAGATCCTCGCCGCGTCGTGACTGCGGTGACGGATGCCGCGACGGGCGGCACCGCGGATGCCGCTGCCCGCCGCATCGTCGTCGGCTACACCGCGAACGACTCGGGCGCCGACGCGCTCGCCCTCGCGACCCGGCTCGCCCGCGCGAGCGAAGCGCTGCTCGACATCGTGATGGTGCTGCCCAGCGAGGCGCGTTCGAGCACCGTGCCGACCGATCCCGGATACGAGCGGTACCTCAAGGAGCAGTCGCGGGAGTGGCTCGCCGAGGCATCCGAGTCGCTCGATGACGACGAGGATGACGACGTCGCCCAGCTGCTGCACATCCGCTACGCCGAGTCGTTCGCCGAGGGCCTCATCGCCGCGGCGCACGAGTTCGGCGCGAACCTCATCGTCGTGGGCGCCGCCCGGGGCGGGCTGTTCGGCCGGTCGCGCATCGGCTCGGTCGCGAACGAGCTGCTGCACTCGTCCGACGTGCCGGTGGCCCTGGCGCCGTCGGGCTCCCGCGAGATCCCCGTGCCGGTCGGCGTGACCCGGGTGACGGCGGCGATCGGCACGCGGCCCGGCGCCGACGCGCTGCTCGAAGCATCCGTCGCCCTCGYGACCGCCGTGCACGCGCCGCTGCGGCTCGTGTCGCTCGTCTCCGTCGACCTGCCGGCGGGCATGGACGAGGGCCTCGCCGAGCTCACGAGCACCGTGCACGCCGACGAGGTGCTCGCCGCGGCACGTCGCGAGCTGCCGCGCACGCTCGACGCCACGGCGAGCGCGACCACCGCCGCCACCGTCGAGGAGGCGGTTCGGTCGCTCGACTGGCAGGACGGCGAGATCGTGCTCGTCGCGTCGAGCCGCCTCGCGCGGCCCCACCACCTGTTCCTCGGATCGACCGCGGCGAAGATGCTGCGCGAACTGCCGGTGCCCATGATCGTGGTCCCGCGCACGACCACCTCCTGAGAGAGATCGCCATGACGCACCACGCCCAACCGCCCGCCGCACCCCTCACGGAGGCGACCGCCGCCGTCGACGGCTCCACGCAGGGCATCTCGAGGAAGGGCCTGTCGGCCGGGTCGGTCGGCCTCATCGGCGCGATCGTGATCGGCATCTCGTGCATTGCCCCGGCCTACACCCTCACCGCGGCCCTCGGCCCGACGGTGTCGGAGGTCGGCGTGCAGGTGCCGGCGATCATCCTCGTCGGGTTCATCCCGATGCTGCTCGTGGCCTTCGGCTACCGGGAGCTCAACACGCGGATGCCCGACTCGGGGACCTCGTTCACGTGGGCGACGCGTGCGTTCGGCCCGTGGATCGGCTGGATGGCCGGCTGGGGCCTCGTGGCGGCGACGATCCTCGTGCTCTCGAACCTCGCGGGCATCGCCGTCGACTTCCTCTTCCTGCTCATCTCGCAGGTCGCGGGCAATCCCGAGATCGCCGGCCTCGCGACGAACCCGTTCATCAACGTCGGGGTGTGCCTGCTGTTCGTGCTCGGTGCCACGTGGGTGTCGTACCGGGACATGCAGACGACGCAGAAGCTGCAGTACTGGCTCGTCGGCTTCCAGGTCGTCGTGCTCGTGCTGTTCGCCGTGGCGGCCCTCATCGAGGTCGGGAACGGGAACGCCTTCGACGCCACGGCCATCGACCTGAGCTGGTTCAACCCGTTCGCGGTCGAGTCGTTCTCGTCGKTCGCGGCGGGCCTCTCGCTGTCGATCTTCATCTTCTGGGGCTGGGACGTCACGCTCACGATGAACGAGGAGACGCGCGGGTCGCACAAGACCCCGGGCCGTGCGGCGACCATCACCGTCGTCACGATCGTCGTGCTCTACCTGCTCATCGCGGTGGCGCTCATCGCCTACGCGGGCGTCGGCACCGGCGAGTACGGGCTGGGCAACCCCGACATCCAGGACAACGCCTTCTTCCACCTCGCCGGGCCGATCCTCGGCCCGCTCGCCGTGCTCGTCTCGCTCGCCGTGCTCACCAGCTCGGCGTCGAGCCTGCAGTCGACGTTCGTGTCGCCCGCGCGCACGCTGCTCGCGATGGGCCACTACGGCGCGCTGCCCGAGAAGTTCGCGTCGGTGAGCCCGCGGTTCTTCACCCCGGGCTACGCGACGATCGTCTCGGCCGTGGTGGCCGCGGCCTTCTACGCGGTCATGCGCTTCCTCAGCGAGGACGTGCTGTGGGACACGATCACGGCGCTCGGCATGATGATCTGCTTCTACTACGGCATCACGGCGTTCGCGTGCGTGTGGTTCTTCCGCAGGGTGTGGTGGCGGTCGGTGCGGAACGTCTTCTTCACGCTGCTGTTCCCGCTCATCGGCGGCGTCATCCTGGCGACCCTCTTCTTCACGACGCTCATCGACAGCATGAACCCCGAGTACGGCAGCGGCTCGAACGTGTTCGGCGTGGGCCTCGTGTTCGTGCTGGGCATGGTCGTGCTGCTCTCGGGCGTCGCGGTCATGCTCTGGCAGGCGTGGAAGCGGCCCGCCTTCTTCCGCGGCGAGGTGCTCTCCCGGGCGTCCGCCGACTGACCCCCGGCTGAGCAGGCTTCAGGCGACGGATGCCTCGGGCTCCTCCTCGACCGCGCCGGATGCCTCGTGCACCGGCTGCCCCGCMACCACCGTTCGCACGACGCGCGCCTCGAGCAGCACGTCGGCGCCCTCGGTGAACGGGTCGCGGTCGACCACCGCGAAGTCCGCGGCGAGGCCGACCGCGATGCGCCCGCGCTCGTGCTCCTCGAGGCAGCTCGCCGCGGCGTCGCGCGTGGCATGAGCGATGGCCTCCTCGAGCGGCAGCGCGTACTCCGGGTGGTTCGCCGGGAACGACCCGTCCAGCGCCGACCGGCGCGTCGTGGCGATGTAGAGGTTGGGCAGGGCCTCGTGCGGCGCGGTCGGGGCATCCGTCGAGAAGGCCAGCAGGGCGCCCGCGTCGCGGAACTCCGTCCAGGCGAACCCGCGGTCGGCACGCTCGTCGCCGAGCATCGCGGCCCAGTTCGACCAGATCGCGGGGTCGGCGTGTACCGGCTGCATCGAGGCGGTGACCCCGAGCGCGGCCATGCGGGCCGCCGTCTCGGGGGCGGYGTACTCGAGGTGCTCGATGCGGTGGCGGCGCGGGCGCTCGCCGTTCACGGCATTGGCGTGCTCGAGGGCGTCGAGCGCGACGTCGCTGGCCAGGTCGCCGATGGCGTGCAGCGCGATCTGCAGGCCGGCGGCGTCGGCGGCGGCCACGACGGGCTTCAGCGCCTCGAGCGGCCAGATGGGCTCGGCGTTCGAGCCGTCGGCGTACGGATGCCGCATCGCGGCCGTGCACGCGTCGATCACGCCGTCGAGCACGAGCTTGATGCCCACCACCCTGAGCCACGGGCGGTGCTCGCCGGCGAGCTCGACCGCGCGGGCGACCTGTGCGAGGTTCTCGGCCTCGTCGCCGGTGTTGGCGATGAACCAGTGCGCGAGCACCCGGATGGGCAGGGTGCCGCCGCGACGCGCGGCCGCGCGGCCGAACGCGGCGAGGCCGAGCTCGTCGAACGCCATGTCGACCACGCCCGTGACGCCCGTCGCGAGGTAGGCGGCGATGGTGCGCTCGACGGCCGCGTCGCGGTCGGCGTCGGTAGCGACGTCGGCGAGCAGGGTCCATACATGCTGCTGCGCCGCCGTCTCCAACAGCATGCCGTCGGGCTCGCCCGCTGCGTCTCGTCCGATGCGTCCGCCGATGGGGTCGGGAGTGTCCCGGTCGATGCCGAGCTCGCGCAGCGCGGCCGTGTTCACCCACACCGAGTGGTAGTCGTTCGCGTCGAGGTACACGGGCACGTCGTCGATGACGGCGTCGAGCATCGCGGCGGTCGGCGTGCCGCCCGGCACGGAGTCGAAGAGCCAGCCGCGACCGAGGAGCCGCGGCGCGGAGGGGTCCACGGCGCGGGCGGCGCGCAGCCGCTCCTGGATCTCGGCGAGGGTGCGTGCGTCGGTGAGGCCGACCTTGCCGAGCGCCTCGCCCATCATGACGAGGTGCGTGTGCGCGTCGATGAAGCCGGGGAGCACGACGCGGCCGCCGAGGTCGACCGTCGCGGCATCCGACCCGCCTGCGGCGCGTGCCCCGTCGTCGGAGCCGACGTACGCGATGCGTCCGCCGTCGACGACCATCGCCTCGGCCCAGGCCGGCTCGTCGGCGGTGAAGATGCGGCCGTTCAGGTGGATGGTGCGGCTCATGCGGAGACCTCCTCGGTCGTGGTGGTGGTAGCGGATGCGGGGGCGGCGTCAGGCCCGGCGGCGGCCCCGGCCGCGTCTGCCGCCGCCGCTTCCTCGGTGCGCTGCAGGCGGCTGGAGATGCGGGCGACGAGGAACGCGGGCACGGCCAGCACGAAGCTCGCAATGCCGAGCACCACGGTGAAGCCCTGGTAGCCGAACGCCTGGACGAGGGCGGCGCCGATCACGGGCGTGAGGCTCGACCCGACGAGGTAGACGGCGAGCAGCGGGCCCGACCAGCGGCCGTCGGCGTCGAGGCCGGCCGACGTGGCGACGAAGTACATGAACGCGATCGCGTAGACGGTGTTCCACACGATGAACACCACGATGAACGAGGTCGGGTCGGCCACGAAGCCCTCGACGATCTTCAGGATGCCGCCGGCCACGAGGAGGATCGCGAGCGGCACCGCGCGGCCGAGCCGGTCGCCGACGATCATGAGCAGCACCGCGCCGACGAGGCCACCGGCCGTAGCGCCGCTGAGGGCGAGGCCGAGTCCCTCGGGCGTGAGCGCGGCCTGCTCGGCGCCCATGACGCCGGCCATCGCCCAGAGCGAGTCCTCGCTGGCGGCCCACAGCGCGAACGTGATCAGCAGCACGAAGCCCGCGATGGTCTCGGTGCGGCGGGGCCGGCGAACGGCGGGTGCTCCGGATGCCGCGTGCGGGCCGGATGCCGCGTGCGGCGCGTCATCCGACGCCACCGTCGCCGCGACGTGGTCGACCGCGGGCGCCGCGGGCAGCCACGCCGAGGTGAAGAGCACGATGAGGGCGAACAGGGCGAGCGTGCCGAACACGTTGATCGGCGCGAGCCCGACGAGCGGTACGACGGCGAGGATGACGGTGACGACGGCCCGGTTGGCCAGGCCGTTGATGCCCGCGACGCGGTCGGGGTTGAGGAACGCCGCGATGGCCGCGCCCGACGACGACACCGCGCCGCCGGCGCCGAGGCCGCCGATGAGCAGGCCGGCCACGACGACGCCCGGCGCCGGGAGGAGCGCGGCCGCGCCGAACCCGACCACGGAGAGGGCCAGGCCGACGCGGGCGACGAGCCGCCGACGGCGTCCGGCGGAGAGCTTCGCGGTCGCGAGTCCGGCGATCGCCGTGAGCAGCAGCGCGCCGGTCACGATCCAGCTGGCGGTGAGCACGTCGGCGCCGAGGGCCGACTGCAGCGCGGAGATCATGTAGGGCGACAGGTTCACGCCGAGGTAGCCGGCGATGCCGATCCCGAAGGTGGCGATCGCGGTGGGCAGCCGCAACGGGACGCGGACGGACGGGWGGGGGTGGGACACAGGGGACCTCCGGGGTGTCGGCACGGCGGTGTGCACGAGGCAAACGAATAGTGTTCGTTTATTATGCAGAGGTGAGGCCGATTCGGGAAGAGGCAATTTCCCGACCCGTAGGCTGACGTGGACGAAGGAGGCGCCGATGCCCAGGCCGAGGACCCCGCTGCTGTCGACCGAACGCATCGCGGATGCCGCCATGGAACTCGTCGACGCGGGTTCGCCCTTCGGCGTCAACGCCATCGCGCGGCGGCTCGGCGTCACGCCGTCGTCGCTCTACAACCACGTCAGCGGACGCGACGAGATCATCGAGCTCATGCGCGGCCGCCTCGGCGAGCAGTACATGCCCCTCGCCATCGACGGCACATGGGACGTCGTCGTCGAGGAGATGCTCCGCGCCGAGCGCCGCATGTACGCCGAGCATCCGTTCCTCATCCCGCTCATCGTGGGCAAGACCATCACCGACCCGACCGTCATCGCKAGCTACGACCTGCTCGCCCGCGCGCTGGCGGGCGCGGGATTCCCCGACGACGACGTGCTCGAGGTCGTCGCGATCCTCGACGCCTTCTCGATCGGCTTCGGCCTCGACCTCGCGTCGCCCGACGAGATCTGGCGGCCCGAGACGCCGACGACGACCCTCGGCCGGCTCGTCGGCTCCTCGCCGCGCGGAGCGCAGCGCAGCGATCGCGCGTTCGAGTCGGGCCTCGAGATGCTGCTCGACGGCCTGCGCCTGCGCCTCGCCCGCACCGAGCTCGACTGAGCTCGACTGAGCTCGACCCGCGAACGGAGCCGGCCGCACGCCCTTCCGCCGCGGCATCCGCGGGGCTAGCGTGAATCGGGAGCGTCCGACGGCGGACGCAGGAACGGGGATCAGCATGGCGTCGCTCGACGAGATCAAGGCCGGCCTGCCGATCGGCGACATCGCCGCGAAGCTGGGCGTCGATGAGGCGACCGCGAGGAAGGCCGTCGACGATGCCCTTCCGGCCCTGCTCGCCGGCATGGGGGCGAACGCGACCGACCCGGCCGGTGCCGCCTCGCTCGAGAAGGCGGTGAAGTCGCACGATCCGGCCCTCGTCGAGGGCGGCGTGAACCTCGCCGACGTCGACGAGGACGACGGGAAGAAGATCGTGCACAACGTGTTCGGCACCAACACCGACCAGGTCGTGCGGGCGCTCGACGCCAAGGAGTCGAAGGGCGGCGGCACCGGCGACCTCATCGGCAAGCTGCTGCCGATCCTCGCGCCCATCGTGCTCGCATTCCTGGCGAAGCAGTTCTCGAAGAAGTCCGATTCGTCGGATGCCGCGGGCGAGTCGTCGGGCGGCGGTATCGGCGACGTGCTGGGCGGGCTGCTCGGTGGCGGCGGCTCCGGCGGCTCCGGGTCGGGCGCCGGCGGCGGCGGACTGGGCGACGTGCTCGGCGGACTCCTCGGTGGCGGCAGCGGATCGGGCGGCTCGGGCTCCGGCGGCTCGGGCGGCGGTCTCGGCGACCTGCTGGGCGGCCTGCTGGGCGGCGGCAAGCGCTGACGAACAACGGCGGCCGTCAGGCCCTCACGGACCCCCGCATAGACTGGCGGGGTGCCAGTGAACCCCGAGCTGCAGGGGCGGGTCTTCCCGTCCACCGAGCCCTATCTCGTCGGGCGTGAGAAGGTGCGCGAGTTCGCGCGCGCCGTCTTCGCGACCAATGCGATCAACCTCGACCCCGAGGCGGCGCGGGCCGCCGGCTACGACGACGTGGTCGCACCGCCCACGTTCGCCGTGGTCGTGCAGGAGCACACGCTCGCCCAGCTGCTCGCCGAGCCCGACGCGGGCATCGACTTCACGCGGGTCGTGCACGGCGACCAGCGATTCACGTCGACTCGTCCGATCGTGGCGGGCGACCTGCTCACGGCGACGCTCACGGTGTCGAGCGTGAAGACGCTCGGCCCGCACTCCATGGTCACGGCCGAGTCGTCGATCACGGATGCCACGGGCGCCCACGTCGTGACCGCGATCTCCACCCTCGTCGTGCGAGGGGACGAGTGATGGCCGCCGGTCCCGCCTTCGACGGCCTCTCCGTCGGCGACATCGTCGCCGAGCACTCGTTCGCCCTCACCCGCGACTCGCTGGTGCGCTACGCCGGCGCGTCGGGCGACTTCAACGCGATCCACTACCGCGACGACGTCGCCCGCGAGGTCGGGCTGCCGGGCGTGCTCGCGCACGGCATGCTCACGATGGGCTTCGCCGTGCAGCCGGTCGTCGACTGGGCCGGCGATCCCGGCCGTGTCGTCGACTACCAGGTGCGGTTCACCCGCCCCGTCGTCGTCGACCCGCAGCTCGGCGCCGTCGTGTCCGTCGTGGCCAAGGTCGGCCAGCTCGACGCCGAGGCCAGCGTGGCCCGCATCGACCTCACGGTGAAGGTCGGCGACGAGACGGTGCTCGGCAAGGCGCAGGCCCGGGTCTCCCTCGGCTGACATGGCGCACGACATCCCGTTCTCCGAGCTCACCACGCTGCAGGTCGGCGGACCGGCCGCGAACCTCGTGACGGCCGCGACGCAGCGCGACCTCGTCGACCTCGCGGTCGAGGCGTGGTCGGAGCGCGAGCCGTGGCTGGTGCTCGGCGGCGGCTCCAACCTCCTCGTCGGCGACGAGGGCTTCGACGGCACCGTGATCCGGGTCGTGACGAAGGGCATCGAGGTGTTCGCGCGCGCCGAGGACGCGGCATCCGTGCGCCTGCGCGTGCAGGCCGGCGAGACGTGGGACGACCTCGTCGCCAGGACGGTCGAACAGGGGTACTCGGGGTTCGAGGCGCTCTCGGGCATCCCGGGCTCGGTGGGGGCGGCGCCCGTGCAGAACATCGGGGCGTACGGCCAGGAGCTGGAGTCCACGCTCGTCGCGATCGAGTTCCTCGAGGAGGGCGCCGAGCGCCCGCACCGCATGACGGCGGCGGAGCTCGAGCTCGGCTACCGCACGTCGGTGCTGAAGCGCGGCCTGCACGGCATCGTGGTCTCGGCCGAGTTCGACCTGCACGACACCGCGGCGGAGCGCGCCGTGCTCGGCGAGGCGCTCGGGCAGCCGATCGCGTATGCGCAGCTCGCCGACGCCCTGCACGTGAACCTCGGCGACCGGGTGCCGATCGCCCGGGTCCGCGAGACCGTGCTGGGCCTGCGTGCGTCGAAGGGCATGGTGCTCGACGCCACCGACCCCGACTCGGTCAGCGCCGGCTCGTTCTTCACGAACCCGATCGTCACCGAGCGCGTCGCGCGCACCCTGCCGGGCGACGCGCCGCGGTGGTACCTCGAGKAGGAGGCGGCCGATGAGGTCACGCCCCTCGCGGGCGGCGTCGCCGAGGAGTCCCCGCTCGACCAGTTCCTCGCCCACCAGGCGTCGCTCGAGGCGGTCGGCACGATGACGGATGCCGCACCGGCCGAGCCGCTCGTGAAGCTCTCGGCCGCGTGGCTCATCGAGCGGTCGGGCATCCGTCGCGGGTTCGCGCTGCCCGGATCGCGCGCGGCGGTGTCGTCGAAGCACACGCTCGCCCTGACGAACCGCGGCGGGGCGTCGGCCGAGGAGGTCGCCCAGCTCGCCCGGTTCGTGCAGAGCCGGGTGCAGGCGGAGTTCGGCATCGTGCTGCACCCCGAGCCGGTGCTCGTCGGCCTCGAGCTCTGACCTCGCCTCAGGGCTGGGAGGCGCGATCGCCCGCAGGGCGGTAGACCTCGAGCGCCTCGGGGATGACCCGCACGGTCGTGAGGTAGCCGGGCGCGGCGTAGGCCGCGGCGGCCTCCGCGGGCGCCGCGATCGCGACCTCGCCGTCGTGGGCGAACCCCGGCGGCTGCCCCTCGCGCGGCCGCACGACCACGTCAAGCGACTCGGTCGGGTACGCCTMGATGCGGCTGGGGAGCAGGCGCAGGCGACGGAACACGGCGCTCGTGCGACGACCGAACGCGAGCGAAGCGGCGGCGCCCACGCGTGACCCTGCGTGCAGGATCCGCACGTCGAGCACGCCCCCGTCGAGCCGGCGTCGTTGCAGCGGCGCGACCGTGCCAGGGTCGTTGTCGTCGACGCCGACGAACAACGTCCACACGCGTGCGCGCCGGCCGTTCACGACGACCGTCACGGGCGAGGCGTGCCGAAGCACCCGAACCGCCGCGATCATGGCGRCCGGCCACTTGCCCCATCGGTCCTGCAGCTGCTCGCGCACGGTCACGAAGTCGGGGTAGACGCCCACCGACGCCGTGTTCAGCACCGTCACCGGCTCCTCGTCGCCGAACCGGAGCTCGGCGACATCCGCTCGCACGCCTTCGCCGCGTTGCAGGGCGTCGACGGCCAGGTCGACGGATGCCGCCCCCGCGGCCCGCGCGAAGTGGTTGAAGGTGCCGCCGGGCACGACGAGCATGGGCAGTTCGGCGCCGACGGCCTCGTGGGCGACGGCCGAGACCGTGCCGTCGCCGCCGCACGCACCGAGGATGCGGGGCGGATGCCGCCGGGCGAGTGCCTCCCGGACGGCGTCGCGGGGCGACTCGCCGTCGGCGAGCTCGTGCACCTCGGCGGCGGGGAGGCGGTCGCGGATCACGCGCAGCGGGTCGGCGCGCACGACGCTCGTTCCCGACGAGCGATTCACGACGAGGAAGACGCCCTCGCCGTCGGGCGAGGCCGGGAGCTCGCAGTCCTCGCCGGTCGAGCCCTCGGGCTCGGGCCCATCCGGGCGAGGCGGTACCAGGAGCGCGCCGACCCCCGCGATGCCCACCCCGATGGCRAGGCCGCCCACCACGTCCGAGAGCCAGTGCGCCCCGGTGTGCAGCCGCGAGTAGCCGACGCCGAGCGCGACAGGGGCGATGGCCGCGCCGATCGCCGGTCGTTCGAGGGCGACGCCGGCCGCGAACGCCGCGGCGCTCGCCGAATGGCCCGACGGGAACGACGGCGTGGCCGGATGCTTCGGCAGGCGACGGCCGATGGGCACGTCGGCGAGCACCGGCCGGTCGCCGCCGAACACCTCCTTGGCGATGAGGTTCGTGAGGGCGCTGGCGCCGAGCAGCGAGAGCAGCCCGCGCACGGCGGCGCGCCGTCGGCCGGTGACGGCGAGCACGCCCGCGAGGGTCCACCACAGCACGCCCTTGTCGGCGAAGCTCGTGAGCTGCGTCCAGAAGCGGTCGACGTTCGGATGGGTGTGGCGCCGGTTCACGGCGCGGCCGGCCGCGGCATCCGCTCGCCTGACCCATTTCGGGAGGATGCGGGTGCGCTTGATCGCCACGCGGACGCTTGGAGCTGTCACGCCGCTCAGCGTAGGGCGAGGGGTCGCACGCGTCATGCCGTTGCGCGGCGGGGTGGAACCCGGTACGCGCGCGGTGCGACGTGGCGGCGCGGCGCTCAGAGCAGGCCGAGCTCCATCGCGCGGGTGACCGCCCGGGTGCGGTCGTTCACGCCGAGCTTCTCGAACGCGTGCAGCAGGTGCGTCTTCACCGTGGCCTCGCCGATGTACAGCTCGCGCGCGATCTCGGGGTTCGAGCACCCGTCGGCGACGAGGGTCAGCACCTGCAGCTCCCGCGGCGAGAGCGCGGGCGGGGCAGCGGATGCCGCGTCGGCGCGCACCCGGGACACGAGCTTCGCGGCGATCGACGGGGCGAGCACGGTCTCGCCGGCGGCCACGGCCCGGATCCCGGCGAGGATCTCCGCCTGCGGCGCCGCCTTGAGCAGGTAGCCGCTCGCCCCGGCCTCGATCGCGGCGAGGATGTGATCGTCGGTCTCGTACGTGGTGAGCACGAGCACGCGCGTGCCGTCGCCCGCCGCGACGATGCTCGCCGTCGCACTCGCCCCGTCGACGCCGGGCATGCGCAGGTCCATGAGCACGAGATCGGGGCGCTCGGATGCCGCGAGCTCGACGGCTTCCGATCCGTCGGCCGCCTCGCCGACGACCTCGATGCCCTGCGCCTGCTCGAGCAGTCCCACGATGCCGGCGCGCACGATGGGGTGGTCGTCGGCGACGACGATGCGGATGGGCCTGCTCATGCGGCGCCTCCCATGGGCGTGGTCGGGTTCGGGCGGGTCGTCGGGTTGGGGCGGGTCGTCGGGTTCAGCCGCGTCGTCGGCTCCGTCTGGGCGGGGGAGGACCGCGGCACGACGACACGCAGGCGCGCGCCCCCGCCCGCGCCGGGGCCGAACTCGAACGACCCACCGACCAGCGCGGCGCGGTCGCGGATGCCGGCAAGCCCGAAGCCTCGCTCGCCCGGCTGCGCGTCGCCCGGGCCGGTGCCGTCGTCGGTCACCGTCAGCACGACGTCCTCGCCGTCGGCGACCACGGAGATCGCGGCGTGCCGGGCTCCCGCGTGCTTGCGCACGTTCGCGAGCGCCTCCTGGGCGGAGCGGAGCAGCACCACCTCCAGCTCGCGGTCGAGCCCCGCGGCATCCGCCGTCACCGTGACGACCACGCCGGTCTCGCGCTGGAAGGACGTCGCCAGCCGCACCAGCGCATCGGCGAGGCCGGCGTCGGTGCCGACGGGCGTGAGCGACGCCACGAGCCCCCGCGCCTCCGTGAGCGCCTCGCGGGCCATCTGCTCCATGAGGTCGATGTCGCCGCGCACGGATGCCGCAGGCTCGCCCTCGACCGGCTCGAGGCGGTTGCCTGCCCGCTGCGCCACCATCACGAGGCCGGTGAGGCTCTGCGCGATGGTGTCGTGGATCTCGCGTGCGAGTCGTGCCCGCTCGTCGGTGACGCCGGCGTCTCGGTGCATGGCGGCGAGCTGGCCCTGGGCGGCCTGCAGTTCGTCGAAGAGCCGCGCCCGCTCGGCGCCGACCTCCGCGATCCGGGTGATCCAGAGCCCCAGGGCGATGCTGAAGCCGACCGACAGGATCGCCACGCCGAAGCCCGTGATGATCCCGGTCGGGCCACCGTGCACGGTGTAGCCGACGACGATGCCGACGGCCACCATGATGTTCGCCGCCAGGGCGCTCTTGAGGCCCGGCGCGGTGACCCAGACGAACGGGTAGACGAACGCCTGGAGGATCGCGAACGACGGCTCGAACGCCGTGCCCACTGCGATGATGCAGGCGAACAGGAACGCGATGGCGAGGTGGTGGCCGAGGGTGGCGCCCTCCACGAATCGGCGGGCGTACGCGAACCAGACGACGAGGAACGCGGCGACCGTCGCCCAGGTGCCGTAGTCGGGCGCGCCGTAGGGCGGGTCGATGAGCGACAGCACCACCGTGACGCTCGCCACGACGATCGCGGCGAGGTCCCACCATCGCACGGTGAACATGAGGTCACCCTCTCACGAGTGCCCGTCCGACGGCAGGTGCCGTCCGACGGCCGACCGGCCTCACGCGTCGCGCCGCCGGCCTCACGCGTCGCGCCGGATCCACCGGAACGTGAGCCGGCTGACCACGAGCCCGATGACGAGCCAGGCGAGGAGGGCGACGGCGACCCAGCCCAGGTCCCAGGAACCGTGCTGCTCGAGGGTCTCGAAGTCCTCGGGGAGGAACACCGCGCGCATGCCCTGCGCCATCCACTTCAGCGGGAAGATGCTCGCGATGTTCTGCATCCACTCGGGCAGTTGCGAGAACTGCAGGTACACCCCGGAGATGAACTGCAGCACGAGCACGATGGGGATCACGACCGCCGTGGCGCTCTTGCCGCTGCGCGGAACCGCCGAGAGGGCGATGCCGCAGAGCGCCGACGTGGCGACGCCGAGCACGAACACCCAGGCGAACGTGAGCCACGCCTGGCTCGTCGTCGGCAGGGCGATGCCGAACAGGGTGCCGGCCACGAGCAGCAGCAGGCCCGCCTGCAGCACCGCGGTCACGAAGACCTGCCCGATCTTGCCGAGGAAGTACGACACCGGTGAGAGCGGCGTGCCCCCGAGCCGCTTCAGGGTGCCGTCGCTCTTCTCGGTGGCGATGTCCACCGCGAGGTTCTGCACCCCCGAGAGCAGCATGCCCGCGGCGAGCATCCCCGGCAGGTAATAGGCGCCCACCGAGATGCCCTCCATCCCCGGACCGGGCACGATGTCGCCCGAGGCGCTGAAGGCGGCGGTGAAGATGCCGAGCATGATCAGCGGGAAGAGGAACGTGAAGAACACGGCATCCGGCGATCGGAAGTAGCCCCTGGTCTCGTAGCCGATGCGCGAGGTGCCGAGGCGCAGCAGGCCCGGCCTGGTCAGGCCGCGATCGGTGCGAGGCGAGCGGATGCCGCGGGCCTCCGCGTGTGCCGGCGAGCGACCGTCGGTGGCCGGGGTGGTCGTGGTGCCGCTCATGCGAGGGCCTCCTCGTCGTCGTGCGCGTCGGCGCCGGCCGCGTGCACCAGTCGCAGGTAGATGTCCTCGAGGCTCGGACGGATGACCTCGAGTGCGTCGGGCTCGCCGCCGTGATCGGCGACGACGGATGCCACGAGCTCGGCCGGTCGCTCGGTGCGCACCTCGCGGGGCGTGCCGTCGGGCTCCCGCCACCGCACGATGGGAATTCGCGCCTCGGGGCCGCCGAGTTCGTCGACCCGGCCGACGTCGACGAGTCGTCCGCCGAGGATGACGCCCGCGCGATCGCCGAGCTGCGCGGCCTCATCGAGGTAGTGGGTGGTGAGCAGGATCGTGGTGCCCTCGGCCTTCATCGACCGGATGAGCTTCCAGAACTCGCGGCGGGCCTCGGGATCGAAGCCGGTGGTCGGCTCGTCGAGGAACAGCAGCTCGGGCCGCCCGATGATGCCGAGCGCCACGTCGACCCGGCGGCGTTGCCCGCCCGACAGCCGTGAGACCCGGGTGCGGGCCTTCGCCTCGAGGCCGACGGCGGCGATGACCTCGTCGACGTCGCGGGGGTCGGGGTAGAAGCCGGCAAAGTGCGTGAGCTGCTCGCGCACGGTGTGCACGCCCGACTCGGTCGCCGACTGCAGCACGATGCCGAGCCGCGCCTTCCAGTCGAGGTCGCCGCGAGCGGGGTCCACGCCGAGCACCCGCACCTCGCCCTCCGTGCGGAGCCGGTAGCCCTCGAGGATCTCCACGGTCGTCGACTTGCCGGCGCCGTTCGGCCCGAGCAGGGCGAACGTCTCGCCGCGGGCGATGTCGAGGTCGAGGCCGTCGACGGCGGCGACCCCGCCGTACACCTTCCTGAGCCCGCGGATCCGCACCGCGACATCCGTGCCCGAGGGCAGCTCGCCGGCGTTGGTGCCCGGTCCGGGCGCTGTCGTGTCCATGCTCAGAGCCTGCCGCGTCCGCGCCGCTCCCGGAAGCCGTGGGATGGTCGACTCGGGCATCCACCGATCGGTGGATGCCGCTCACCCCGCGCCGACCTCCGCGAGGCGGCGCTCGAGGAACCGGCGCTCGGGTGCCGTCGGCGCGAGGTCGATCGCAGCCCGGTAGCGCCCGGCGGCCTCCGACGGCCGGCCGCTCCGGCGCAGCAGGTCGGCCTGCGCGGCGGGCAGCAGGTGGTACCCC
>NZ_JBFUCL010000020.1:0-20711 GCF_056405255.1 Agromyces sp. P1_H4
CACTGAGGCCGCGGCGGCGACCCGCGCCGGCCCCCCGCGCCGGCGACCCGGTCAGGCGGTGGCGGATGCCTCGGGCGCCGGCGCCGCGGCATCCGGGATCGGGAAGATCGCCGTGACGAGCCGYGACACCCACTCGATGAGGTCGGCGTCTCCCGGCAGCTCGCCCCCGGGCGTCGGGAACGGCACGAGGATGACGTCGTTCTGCGCGAAGTGCTTCGCGCCCGGGTAGAGGCGCTCGAGTCGCACGCGTCGCGAGTCTGGGATGTTGGCGGGCGCGATGCGGAGCTTGGAGCCGGTGGCGATGACGTCGGAGAGCCCCGCGAGCTGCGCCTGGCGGCGGAGCCGTGAGATCGCGACGAGGTGCGTCACCGCGTCAGGCGGGGTGCCGTAGCGATCGACGAGCTCCTCGACGACCGCGTCGATCTGGCCTTCCTTGGCGGCCGGCCCGCTGGCTGCGGACAGCTTCTGGTAGATCTCGAGGCGCAGCCGCTCGGAGTCGACGTAGTCCTCGGGGATGTGCGCGTCGACGGGCAGCTCCAGCCGCAGCTCGGTCTGGCCCTCGGCGACGTCGCCTCGGAAGGCCGACACCGCCTCGCCGATCATGCGCAGGTACAGGTCGAACCCGACGCCGGCGATGTGGCCGGCCTGCTCGGCGCCGAGCAGGTTGCCGGCGCCACGGATCTCGAGGTCCTTCAGCGCGATCTGCATGCCGCCGCCGAGCTCGTTGTTGGCGGCGATCGTGGAGAGGCGGTCGTGCGCCGTCTCGGAGAGGGGCTTCTGCGCGTCCCAGAGGAAGTACGCGTAGGCGCGCTCGCGTCCGCGGCCGACGCGGCCGCGCAGCTGGTGCAGCTGCGACAGGCCGTACTTGTCGGCGCGGTCGATGATGATCGTGTTGGCGTTCGAGATGTCGAGGCCGGTCTCGATGATGGTCGTCGAGACGAGCACGTCGAACTTGCGCTCCCAGAAGTCGACCACGATCTGCTCGAGCACGTGCTCGTTGAGCTGGCCGTGCGCGACGGCGATGCGCGCCTCGGGCACGAGCTCGGAGAGCTGCGCGGCGACGCGATTGATCGACGAGACCCGGTTGTGCACGAAGAACACCTGGCCCTCGCGGAGCATCTCGCGGCGGATCGCGGCGGCGACCTGCTGCTCGGAGTAGGGGCCGACGAAGGTGAGGATCGGATGCCGGTCCTCGGGCGGCGTGGCGAGCGTCGACATCTCGCGGATGCCGGTGACGGCCATCTCGAGCGTGCGCGGGATCGGCGTGGCGCTCATGGCGAGGATGTCGACGTTGGTCTTGAGCTTCTTGAGCTGGTCCTTGTGCTCGACGCCGAAGCGCTGCTCCTCGTCGATGATGAGGAGCCCCACGTCCTTGAACTTCACCTGCTCGGTGAGGATCCGGTGCGTGCCGATGACCATGTCGATGGTGCCGTCGGCGAGGCCCGTGACGGTCTCGCGCACCTCCTTGTCGGTCTGGAACCGCGAGAGCGCCCGCACGTGCACGGGGAACCCGGCGAACCGCTCGTTGAACGTCTCGAGGTGCTGCTTGACGAGCAGGGTCGTGGGCACCAGCATCGCGACCTGCTTGCCGTCCTGGATGGCCTTGAACGCGGCGCGCACGGCCACCTCGGTCTTGCCGAACCCGACGTCGCCGGCGAGGAGGCGGTCCATGGGGATGGGCCGCTCCATGTCGGCCTTGACCTCGTCGATGGTCTGCAGCTGGTCGGGCGTCTCGGCGAACGGGAACGCCTCCTCGAGCTCCTGCTGCCAGGGCGTGTCGGGCCCGAATGCGTGGCCCTTCGCGGCCATGCGGGCGGAGTAGAGCTTGACGAGCTCGACGGCGATCTCCCGCACGGCCTTGCGCGCGCGACCCTTCGCCTGCGCCCAGTCGCTGCCGCCCATCTTGGAGAGGGCGGGCGCCTCACCGCCGACGTAGCGGCTGAGCAGGTCGAGCTGGTCGGTGGGCACGAAGAGGCGGTCGCCCGCCTGCCCGCGCTTCGACGGCGCGTACTCGAGCACGAGGTACTCGCGCATGGCGGTGGGCTGCTGCTGGATGCCGGCCGTGCGGCTCGGGCCGGTGGGCCGGCTGCCCGTGGCCACCTCGCGCTGCACCATCTCGACGAAGCGGCCGATGCCGTGCGTCTGGTGCACGACGTAGTCGCCGGCCTTGAGCTGCAGCGGATCGACGACGTTGCGCCGCCGGGTGGCGAGCTTCGTGTTCTGGCGGGCGTCGTAGCCGGCCGCCCGACCGTAGAACTCGGACTCGGCGATGAGCGCGAGCTTGGCCTCGGGCACCTCGAACCCGCGCGCGGCCTCGGCCTGCACGAGGTAGGCGACGCCGGGCTCGAGGTCGGCCGGCACCTGGTCGACGATGCGCGCCGCGAGGCCGGCTTCGGCCAGCACGTCGCGGGCGCGCTCGACGAGGCCGTGACCGGCGGATGCCACGACGATGCGCCACCCGTCGCGCAGGCGCGCGCCGATGTGGTCGACGGCTCCGGCGACGTTGCCCGCGAAGCTCGGCATGGCGTTCGCGGCGATGCGCACGTACTCGGACGCGGCGCCGGCCGCCGCCTCGGCCKCCGCGGCATCGGATGACGCGGCCACCACCTCGGCGGCATCGCCGAGGTCGAAGCTGGAGAAGGTCCACCACACCCGGCGGGTGTCGGGTTCGCCGGGCGCGCTGAACAGCGCGGCCTGCCGGAACTCGCGGATCGTGAGGAAGTCGCCGGCGGCGAGGTCGATCGGCGCCTCGGCCCCGACGGTGGCGGCGCTCCACGCGGCGCCGAGGAACTCCCGGTTCGTCTCGGCGAGGCTCACGGCACGGCCCGCCACGCGCTCGGGCTGCACGACCGCGATGGCGGCGCCCTCGGGCAGGTAGTGCGCGARCGGCACGAGCCGCTCGAGCAGCGCGGGAGCCAGCGACTCCATGCCCTCGACGGGGATGCCCTGCGAGATCTTCTCGAGCATGCCCGCGAGGCTCGGGAACTCGTGCAGCATCTCGCGGGCGCGCTGCCGCACGGCCGGGGTGAGCAGCAGCTCGCGGCTCGGGGCGAGCTGCACGCGCTCGACGACCTCGGGCAGGGAACGCTGGTCGGCCACCGAGAACGCGCGCAGCTCCTCGACTTCGTCGCCGAAGAACTCCACGCGCACGGGATGGTCGGCGGTGGGCGGGAACACGTCGAGGATGCCGCCGCGCACGGCGAACTCGCCTCGGCGCGAGACCATGTCGACGCGCGCGTACGCGAGGTCGACGAGCCGCACCGCGAGCTGCGACAGGTCGTACCCGCGACCGCCGGCGACGAGCTCGATCGGCGCGAGCTCGGCGAGGTTGTCGGCGAGCGGCTGCAGTGCGGCGCGCACCGAGGCGACCACGACGAGCGGATGCCGCGAACCGGCCGCCTGCCACTCGTGGAGCCGCCGCAGCGCGTGCAGCCGGCGCCCGACCGTCTCGGCGGAGGGGCTCAGCCGCTCGTGGGGCAGCGTCTCCCACGCGGGGAACTCGAGGAGCTCGCCACCGTCGAGGTACGGCGCCAGCGCGCCGCGCAGCGCCTCGCCCTCGCGGCTGGTGGCCGTGACGACGAGCAGCGCCGGCGGGAGGCCCGCCTCGATGCGGCGCTCGAGGAGGCCGGCGATGAGCGGCGCGTCGATGCCGGCGGGAGCCGAGAAGTCGGCGTTCCGCAGGGCCTCGGCGAGCGCGTCGTCGATCGTGGAGGCGCGCGAAAGCGCCCTGTTCAAGCCCTGCAGGATCACCGTCCGAGTCTACGCGCGGCCTCCGACAGGCCCGCCACCGTGCGCTGCCGGCGAACGGCTCGGCCGAACGCCTCGACGCGGACGGGCGACGCCGCGTCGCAGGCGCCCGATACGATGGGCGCCGCACCAGACCGACCCCGGAAGGACACCGTGATCACTGCCGCCGCCGATGGTTCGGCTCTCGGAAACCCCGGCCCCGCCGGCTGGGCCTGGTACGTCGACGACACCACGTGGGCGGCGGGCGGCTGGCCGCACGCCACCAACAACCAGGCGGAGCTGAAGGCCGTGCTCGAGCTCTTCCGGGCGACCAAGCACCTCGACGACGACCTGCTCGTCCTCTGCGACAGCCAGTACGTCATCAACTGCATCACGAAGTGGATGCCGGGCTGGAAGCGCAAGGGATGGCGCAAGGCCGACGGCAAGCCGGTCATGAACGTCGACCTGCTGCAGGAGCTCGACGACGAACTCGCCGGCCGTCGGTACCGCTTCGAGTGGGTGCGCGGGCATGTGGGCCACGAACTCAACGAGGCCGCCGACACCCGGGCTCGCGCGGTCGCCGAGGCCTATCGCCGCAAGGGCGCCGTCCCAGGAGGCCCGGGGTGGCCCGGCACAGACGTCGCCCCCGAGGTCGCGGCGCACCGGCTCGTGGAGGCCGAGCTCGAGCTCGCGGCGGCCACCGAGGCGGGCGCGTCCGGGCAGGCGGCAGACGCGAGCGAACCCGAGGCGGAGGTCGACGAGCCGGCGCTCTTCGCACTGGAGGACGCGCCCGACGCCTGGCACACGCTCACGCTCGAGCTCTCCACCGAGGAGCACGACCGACTCGTGCAGCGAGCCCGCGGCGAGGGGCTCTCGCCCGAGGATTTCCTCCGCGGCCTCATCTGAGCCGGGCAGGAGCGGGGCGGCCGCGTCGCCGCGGCATCCGTGGTCAGGCGGGCGAGTGGAACCGCTGCTGCGCCGCCACGAGCCCGTGCTCGACGATCGCCTCGACGGCGTCCGCGGCATCCGACACCAGGCTCGGCAGCGACTGCCGCTCGGTGCCCGAGAAGTCCTTCAGCACGAAGTCGGCGGCGTCCTGCCTCCCGGGAGGGCGCCCGACGCCGATGCGCACGCGGATGAAGTCGCCGTCGTCGGTCGCCTTCGACACGTCGCGCACGCCGTTGTGGCCGCCGTGTCCGCCGCCCTGCTTCAGGCGCACGGTGTCGAACGGGATGTCGAGCTCGTCGTGGAGCAGCACGAGCCGGTCGGCGGGCAGCGAGTAGTACTTGAGCAGGGCCGACACCGGGCCGCCCGACGTGTTCATGAAGCCGTTCGGCTTCGCGATGACGAGCTTGGGGCCACCGGGGCGGAGGAACCCCTCGGCCACGCGTGACGGCGTCTTGTGCGTCTTGAAGGTCGCGCCGAGGCGCCCCGCGACCTCGTCGGCCACCATCTGGCCGACGTTGTGCCGGTTGCCGGCGTACTGGGCGCCTGGGTTGCCGAGCCCGACCACGAGCCAGGTGTTCTCGGCCACGGCGTCGTCCTTCCGGCGGGCGCGCCATCGGTCGAGGAGGCCCATGGGCGGCTCCTTCCGGACGGCGCGGATACGAACAGGAAAATGGAACGGGGCCCGCGGCCCGCAGTCCGAGAGTACCCGGATGCGGCGCCGCGGGCCCCGTGCGCGTGGTCCGCTGAGGTTACTCGGCCGACTCGGCCGCGGTCTCCTCGGCGGGCGCCTCGGCCTCGGGCGCCTCGGCGGCGGCGGCCTCGGCGGCCTCCTCGCCCAGGTCGACCTTCTGGGGCACGTGCACGAGCACGACGAGGGCGTCGGGGTCGCTCACGAGGGTCGCGCCCGTGGGGAGCTCGACGTCCTTCGCGTGGATCTGCGTGCCCTCCTCGAGGCCCTCGATGGAGAGGACGATGTTCTCGGGGATGTGCGTGGCCTCGACCTCGAGCAGCAGCGTCTTGGCGTCGAGGTCGGCGATCGTGCCGGGGTACGACTCGCCCTCGGTGTGCACGGGGACCTCGACCTGGACCTTCTCGCCGCGCTTGATGACGATGAGGTCGATGTGCTCGATGACCTGGTGCACCGGGTCCTTCTGCACGTCCTTCACGAGTGCGATCTGGCTCTTGCCCGAGATCTGCAGGTCGAGCACGGCGTTCGCCTTGCGGATGAGCAGCGCGACCTGGTGGCCCGGGAGGGTGAGGTGCTGCGGCTCGGTGCCGTGGCCGTACAGCACGGCGGGGATCTTGCCGGCGGCGCGGATCTTGCGGGCCGCGCCCTTGCCGAACGTCTCGCGCGCGTCGGCGACGACCTTGTTGTCCTGCTCCATGGTGGTTCTCCTTGCGGGCTCGCGGCCCAGATCGTATGTCTGTCGTTTCGACTCGAACGCGCAGCATCTGACATGCGCTGGTGCGTGAGGAAACAGCCGTGAAGCCTGGTTCCACCGCGTCGATCACGGATGCCCCGCCCGCCGCTCTCGCGGACGAACCGGGCCTCCCTCGCCGAAGTTGTCAGGCCTGCCGCGCGTGAACGCGGAAGACCAAGGGGAGAGTCTACCAGTCCGACTCGAGTGCCGCGATCGCGCGTTCCACGACCGCGTCGACGGGTCCGACGTTCTCGATGCGGACGCCCGCCTCGTCCTCCGCGAGCGGCTCGAGCGCCTCGAGCTGCGAGGCCAGGAGGGCGGGGGGCATGAAGTGGCCGGCACGATCGCGCACCCGCTCGCCGAGATGCTCGGCCGGCACCACCAGCTCCACGAACACCGCGGCCGGGCACGCCGCGCGGATCGCGTCGCGGTAGGCGCGGCGCAACGCGGAGCAGGCGACCACCACGCCGGCATCGCCCGCGGCGAGCGCCTCCCCCACGAGCCGCAGCCAGGGCCACCGGTCGTCGTCGTCGAGGGGTACGCCGCTGCGCATCTTCTCGACGTTCGCCGCGGGGTGCAGGTCGTCGGAGTCCACGAACGCCGTTCCCGGGAACCGGGCGACGAGCCGCTGCGCGAGCGCCGCTCCGACGACCGACTTGCCGGAACCGCTCGGCCCCATGACGACGACCCTGGGCGGGTGGGCTGAGGCGCTCATGGGTTGCAGGCTAGCCGAACGGCGGACGCGGCATCCGCCCCACCGCAGCGGCGCAGCCTCACCGCAACAGCGCGCAACGGTGAGCGCCGCTCACAGTACGCTGGAGGCGACCCCGAACCCACGAGGAGAACTTTCGTGCCTGAAACCGGATCAGCAAACATCGGCGTCGTCGGACTCGCGGTGATGGGGTCGAACCTCGCCCGCAACCTGGCGAGCCGCGAGGGCAACACCGTCGCCGTGTTCAACCGCTCCCCCGAGCGCACGCAGACGCTGACCAGCGAGCACCCCGAGGCCGGCTTCGTGGCCGGCGAGAGCTACGACGACTTCGTCGCCTCCCTCGCGAAGCCGCGCACGGCGATCATCATGGTGCAGGCCGGCAAGGGCACCGACGCGGTCATCTCCGAGCTCGTCAAGCGCTTCGAGCCGGGCGACATCATCGTCGACGGCGGCAACGCGAACTTCCACGACACGATCCGCCGTGAGGCCGAGATCGCACCCACGGGCATCCACTTCGTCGGCGCCGGGATCTCGGGCGGCGAGGAGGGCGCGCTCAAGGGCCCGTCGATCATGCCCGGCGGCTCGGCGGAGGCCTACGAGACGCTCGGCCCGATCCTGGCGTCGATCGCCGCGGTCGCCCCCGACGGCGAGCCGTGCGTCACGCACGTCGGCACCGACGGCGCCGGCCACTTCGTGAAGATGGTGCACAACGGCATCGAGTACGCCGACATGCAGCTCATCGCCGAGGCCTACGACCTCATCCGCCAGGGCACCGGCAAGTCGCCCGCCGAGATCGCCGACATCTTCGCCGAGTGGAACGACGGCGAGCTCGAGAGCTACCTCATCGAGATCACGGCCGAGGTCCTGCGCCAGACGGATGCCGCGACCGGCCGTCCGCTCGTCGACGTCATCCTCGACGAGGCGGGCGCCAAGGGCACCGGCGCGTGGACCGTGCAGAACGCCCTCGACCTGGGCGTTCCCACCTCGGGCATCGCCGAGGCCGTGTTCGCGCGCAGCCTCTCGTCGAAGCGCGCGCAGCGCGAGGCGGCATCCGACCTGCCCGGCCCCTCGGGCGAGTGGAAGGTCGCCGAGGCCGACGTCGACGCCTTCATCGAGGACGTGCGCCGCGCGCTCTACGCGTCGAAGATCATCGCCTACTCACAGGGCTTCGACGAGATCGTCGCCGGCGCCGAGCAGTTCGGCTGGGACATCCACAAGGGCGACATCGCGAAGATCTGGCGCGCCGGCTGCATCATCCGCGCCCGCTTCCTGAACCGCATCGCCGAGGCCTACGCCGAGGACCCGGGCCTCGTGGCGCTCGTCGTCGCACCCTACTTCCGCGACGCCGTCGCCGGCACGCAGGAGAGCTGGCGCCGCATCATCGGCATCGCCGCGCAGGCCGGCATCCCGACGCCGGCGTTCTCGTCGTCGCTCGCGTACTACGACGGCCTCCGCGCCGAGCGCCTGCCCGCCGCCCTCATCCAGGGCCAGCGCGACTTCTTCGGCGCGCACACCTACCAGCGCGTCGACAAGCCGGGCGTGTTCCACACGCTGTGGTCGGGCGACCGGTCCGAGATCGAGACCACGCCGTCATCGCACTAGTCACGTAGTCTGGACGGACCAGACGAGGGGCGAGCGGATGCCGGAACCGGCGTGGCGGAGTGAGGGCACCGAGCCCGACTACCGCTTCACGCTGGCCAACGAGCGCACGTTCCTCGCCTGGATCCGCACGGCGCTCGCGCTCCTCGCGGGCGGGGTGCTGCTGCACCAGTTCGCGACCGAGCTCGGGCCCCGCCCCGCCGTCGTCGTGCTGTCCGTCGGGCTCGGTGTCATCGCGGCGGCGCTCAGCGTGGTGTCCTACACGCGCTGGCGCGGCAACGAGATCGCCATTCGCCTGGGCCGTCCACTGCCGTTCAGCTGGGTGCTGCCGGCGCTCGCGGGGGCCTGCCTCCTGACCAGCGCGGTGCTCGTCGTGCTGCTCGTCATCACGTGAGCCGTGGTCGTCTCGTGAGCGGATCGGTACCGGAATGAACCCCTACGTCGTGGATGCCACCGGCGATCCGGGCCTGCAGCCCGAGCGCACCGCGCTCTCGTGGACGCGCACGGCGCTCGCCCTCGCGGTGAACGCCCTGCTGTCGATGCGTGCCGGCCTGGTCGCCGGCGAGCCGGGGCTCGTGGCCGTGGGGGTGCTGCTCTTCGCGGCATCCGGCGCCGCCGTGGTCATCGGCACCGTGCGCCAACGTCAGCTGTCGGGTGCGCGCCTGGTGATCACCCCGCCCGCCGGGGCGCTCGTGGGCGTCGCGGCGGCGACCCTGCTCGCGAGCGTCGGCGGTGTCGCCAGCGTCTTCGTGGAGGGTGCGGCATGAGCGAGCGGCATCCCGAACTCGAACCCGACCCTTGGGACGACGACGACGGACGGCCCATGCCGGGCCACCGCCGGCGCCGCGTGCTGCGCGTCGTGGTGCTGATCGCCCTCGGCGCGCTGCTGCTGCCCCTCGTGCTCTCGGCGTACGGCGTGGCGAGGTCGGCGGCCGATCGGGCGTGCTCGGTCTACGTGGCGGCGTACGACACGGATGCGGCGGGATTCCGGTCGTCGTTCGACCTGTTCGCGCCGGGCGGGCCCGGCTGGGAGTGCTTCGCGATCTCCGAGCACGGCAGCGAGCGCCTGCTCGGCAACMTCGGGCCGATGCCGACCCTGCCGCAGCCGCAGCAGGTCGGGCCCGACCAGCGCGACGCCTGAGGTCGCTCGCCTCAGGTGGCCGGGTCAGGAGCGGCCGTCGCCGCCTCGTCGGGGAACACCCGCTTGTAGGTGCGCCCGTCGGCCAGCTCGACCGTGCGCGCCTCGAGCTGCCCGCGCGTGACGCGCTGGTAGATCGCCTGGGGGGTGACGCCGAGCCGCTTCGCCGCCTCGGCGACCGACAGGCCAGGCAGGTCGGTGGGCGAGCTCGAGGGTCGTTCGCGCTTGCGCCTGCGGCTCGCCTCCTGGCGTTCGGCGATGGCGTCGTCGCCGCCCGCCCAGCGGTACTTCGCGGCCGAGGGGCTGAGGCTCGCGGCATCCGCGACCTCCTCCCACGTGGCCCCGGCGGCCAGTGCCTCGCGCACGGCGACGAGCATGGCGGGCTCGGCCTCGAGGGCGACCGCGAGCGAGCGGATGCCCCGGAGCCGCTCGAGCGGCGAGGCATCCGAGTCGCCCGCCTGCTCCGACTCCCCCGCCTCAGGGGCCTCGAGCCGCGCCAGGCGCGCGAGGGCTGCGGCGGTGTCGGCGGAGAGGAACGGCACGGGGTCCTCAGCCCTCCAGGAGGCCGTTGCGCACCTCGCGGCGCAGCACCTTGCCGATGAGCGAGCGGGGCAGGTCGTCGGCCACCACGATGCGCCGGGGCACCTTGTAGGCGGTGAGCCCGTCGCGGGCGAAGGCACGGATGGCCGCCTCGTCGAACGTCGCGCCCGGCTTCAGCACGACCACCGCGACGACCTGCTCGCCCGAGTGCTCGTCGGGCAGGCCCACGACGGCGCAGTCCTCGACGTCGGCGTGGGCCCGGATGGCCTCCTCGACCTCGCTCGGCGCCACGTTGAAGCCGCCCGTGATGATGAGCTCCTTGATGCGGTCGACGATGCGCACGAAGCCCTCGTCGTCGATCGCGACGATGTCGCCCGTGCGGAACCAGTCGGCGCCGCCGTCGTCGGCCGGTACGAACACCGCGGCGGTCTCGTCGGGCTTCTTCCAGTAGCCCGAGAACACCTGCGGACCGCGCACGATGAGCTCGCCCTCGGCACCCGCCTCGCGGTCGACGGTCGGCTGGTCGGGGTCGACGACGCGCACCTCGGTCGAGGGCAGCGGCAGTCCGACGGTGCCGGCCTTGCGGTTGGGCGCGACGGGGTTGGCCATGAGCACCGGCGAGCACTCCGAGAGGCCGTAGCCCTCGACGAGGTACCCGCCGCTCGCGGCCTCCCAGGGCTCGACGACGTCGGCCGACAGCGGCATGGCGCCCGAGATCGCGATGCGGATGCCGTCGAGCGACACGCCCGCATCGGCGGCGGCCTTCGTGAGCCGGTCGTAGATCGGCGGCACCGCCGGGAGGAACGTGGGCGGACGCTGCTTCACGACCTTGAGCACGAGCTCGGGATCGAACTTCGGGAACAGCACGAGCCGGGCGCCCATGCTCATCGCGAACGTGAGGCACAGCGTGAGCCCGTAGGCGTGGAACATCGGCAGCACCGCGTACACCACCGACGTGCCGCGCTCGATCTCGGGCACCCACGCGCGCGCCTGTGCGGCGTTCGCACCGAGGTTCGCGTGCGTGAGCGTGGCGCCCTTGGGGCTTCCCGTCGTGCCGCTCGTGTACTGGATGAGGGCGACGTCGGATGCCGCGGGCGCAGCGACGGCGGCATCGATGCGGTCGGATGCCACGAGCTCGCGCCACGGCACCGTGCCGCGCACCTTCGTGGTGAGCGCGGCCCGCGACTCGCGCGCCTTCGCGACGGGCAGCCGCAGGGCGAACCGGGTCAGGAACGGCATGGCCCGGGTCACGTCGACCGAGACGATCGACTGCACCGCGACATCCGCCGGGAACGCCTGGATGGTCTCGACGACCTTGTCCCACGCGATCACGACGCGGGCGCCGTGGTCCTCGAACTGGTGCCGCAGCTCGCGCGGCGTGTAGAGCGGGTTGTGCTCGACCACGATCGCGCCGAGGCGGAGCACCGCGTAGAAGGCGACGATGTGCTGGGGGCAGTTCGGCAGCACGAGGGCGACCGGGTCACCGTGCTGCACGCCGAGCGCGCGCAGGCCCTCCGCGGCGCGGTCGATCTGCTCGCCGAGCTCGGCGTAGGTCGTGGTCGCACCGAAGAACTCGAGCGCGACATGGTCGCCGTACTGCTCGACCGACTCGTGCACGAGGTCGAACAGCGACCCCCGCTCGTCGGCGACGTCGTGCGGCACGCCCTCGGCGTAGCTCGACAGCCAGGGACGCGGGGTCGTGATCGCCATCGGGCCGGCCTACGCCGCGCCGTCGAACATGCTCGTCACCGAGCCGTCCTCGAAGACCTCGTGGATGGCGCGGGCGAGCAGCGGGGCGATCGGCAGCACGGTCAGGCGGTCCCAGCGCTTCTCGGGCGGGACGGGCAGCGTGTCGGTCACCACGACGCTGTCGATGGATTCGCTCTGCAGGATGTCGACGGCCGGGTTGGAGAACACCGCGTGGGTGGCCGCGACGACGACGCCGATCGCGCCGTTGGCCTTCAGCGCCTCGGCGGCCTTGGCGATGGTGCGGCCGGTGTCGATGAGGTCGTCGACGAGCAGGCACACGCGTCCGTTCACGTCGCCGACGATCTCGTGCACCGAGACCTGGTTCGGCACGAGCGGGTCGCGGCGCTTGTGGATGATCGCGAGCGGCACCCCGAGCTTGTCGCTCCAGATGTCGGCGACGCGCACGCGGCCCATGTCGGGCGACACGACCGTGAGCGTCGAGGGGTCGAGCTTGGCCTTGAAGTGCTCGAGCAGCACGGGCATGGCGAAGAGGTGGTCGACGGGGCCGTCGAAGAAGCCCTGGATCTGCGCGGCGTGCAGGTCGATCGACATGATGCGGTCGGCGCCGGCGGCCTTGTAGAGGTCGGCGACGAGGCGCGCCGAGATCGGCTCGCGGCCCCGGCCCTTCTTGTCCTGGCGGGCGTAGGGGTAGAACGGGGAGACCACGGTGATGCGCTTGGCCGACGCGCGCTTCAGCGCGTCGATCATGATGAGCTGCTCCATGAGCCACTCGTTGATGGGCGACGTGTGCGACTGGATCACGAACGCGTCGGAGCCGCGCACGCTCTCGTCGTAGCGCGCGTAGATCTCGCCGTTCGCGAAGGTGCGGGCGTCGGTCGGCACGAGCTCGGATCCCAGCTCCTCGGCGATGTGCTCGGCGAGCTCTGGGTGCGCTCGTCCGGAGACGAGCACGAGGCGCTTCGATCCGGTGGTCTCGATTCCCGACATGTGGTCTGTCCTCTCCACCCGCGCTGAGCCGGTGCGTTCAGTCTTCGTCGGAGCCGGATGCCTCTGCGGCGGCCTCGGCCGCCTGGGCTGCCGCGGTGCCGGGTCGATGCTTCTGGACCCATCCCTCGATGTTGCGCTGCGGGGCCACGTTCACGGCGAGTGCGCCCGCGGGAACGTCCTTGCGGACCACGGTGCCGGCGCCGGTGTACGCCCCATCGGCAATCCTAACGGGCGCGACGAAGACCCCGTGCGACCCGGTGCGCACGTGCGAGCCGACATCGGAGTGGTGCTTCCGCACGCCGTCGTAGTTGGCGAAGATCGAGCCGGCGCCGATGTTCGAGTGCTCGCCGATCGTGGCGTCGCCGACGTACGAGAGGTGCGGCACCTTGCTGCCCTGGCCGATGGTCGCGTTCTTCGTCTCGACGAACGTGCCGATCTTGCCGTCGGCGCCGAGCACCGTGCCGGGCCGYAGGAACGAGAACGGGCCGACGGATGCCCCGGCGCCGATGACCGACAGGGTGGCATCCGTGCGCTTCACCTCGGCGCCCGCGCCGATCTCGCAGTCCACGAGCGTCGTGTCGGGGCCGACGACGGCGCCGGTGGCGATCACCGTGGCGCCCTTGAGCTGGGTGCCGGGTCGGATCGTGACGTCGGGCTCGATCTTCACGTCGAGGTCGATCCACGTGGTCGCCGGGTCGTCGATGGTCACGCCGTTCAGCTGCCAGCCGCGCACGATCAGCGCGTTGAGGCGGGCGGCGGTCTCGGAGAGCTGGGCCCGGTCGTTGATGCCGGCGACGAGCCACGGCTCGGACACCGGCACCGCCTCGACCTCGGAGCCCGCCTCGCGGAGCAGCTGGATCACGTCGGTGAGGTACTTCTCGCCCTGTGCGTTGTCGGTGGTGAGGTTCGCGAGCTGGTCGCGCAGCGCGGCGGCGCCGAACGCGTAGATGCCCGCGTTGATCTCGCCGATCGCGCGCTCCTCGGCGGTGGCGTCCTTCTGCTCGACGATGCGGTCGAACGCGCCGTCGGCGCCGCGCACGACGCGGCCGTAGCCCGTGGGGTCGTCGTAGACGGCCGAGAGCACGGATGCCTGCGCGGCATGGCCGCGGTGCTGCTCGAGGAAGGCGGCGAGCGTGTCGGCGTCGAGGAGCGGCACGTCGCCGTTCAGCACGAGCACCTCGCCCGCGAAGTCGTCGGGCARCGCGGCGATGGCCTGCTCGACGGCGCGCCCGGTGCCGGGGATCTCGTCCTGGTCGACGACGACGACGCCCGGCATGACGGCCTCGACCTCTGCGGCCACCTGGTCGCGCTCGTGGCGCACGACCGCGACGACGTGCGCCGCGTCGAGCGCGTTCGCGGTGCGCAGCACGTGGGCCACGATCGGCGATCCGGCGAGCGGGTGCAGGAGCTTCGGGGTGGCGGACTTCATGCGGGTGCCCTGGCCGGCGGCGAGCACGATGATGGCGAGATTCTGGTCCATGCTCCGCCACCAGGATTCGAACCTGGTCCTCACAGCTCCAAAGGCTGTCGTGCTGCCGTTACACCATGGCGGACCGCTCGGAATCGACGATTCCGAGCGCCCTACAGTCTGCCAGACGCGGCGCCGCGAGGCGTCGCGTCTGGTCTTGTCATGTGACCTATTGGTCACGTATCCTGATCGTGATGGACGACGACGACGCGGTGTTCAAGGCCCTCGCGGATCCCACGAGGCGACGACTGCTCGACCACCTGTTCGAGCACGACGGCGCCCGCCTCGCCGACCTCGAGGCGCTCGCCGACATGACGCGCTTCGGCGTGATGAAGCACCTGCGCGTGCTCGAGGACGTGGGCCTGGTCACCGCCCGGCGTTCCGGCCGCGAGAAGCTGCACTTCCTGAACGTCGCGCCCATCCGACTCATCCACGACCGCTGGATCGACAAGTACCGGGTCGGCCCGGCGTCGGCGCTCGTCGACCTCAAACGAGAACTGGAGCAACGACCATGACGACGACGCAGGTCTACCACGTCTACATCCGCGCGACCGCCGAGGAGATCTGGGCCGCGATCACCCGGCCCGAGCTGACCGTGCAGTACTTCCACCGCGTGACGATCGAGATCACGCCCGAGCGCCGCTCGCACATCGGGCCGCGCGGGGAGGACTGGGAGCCCGACGCCGTGCTCGAGTTCGACCCGCCGCGTCGGCTCGTGCACGAGTGGCGGTCACACTACGAGGCCGAGATGGCCGCCGAGCCGGTCAGCCGGGTCACCTGGGAGATCGAGCCGCAGGACGGCGGCACGTGCCTCGTCACGCTCACCCACGATCGTCTCGAGGGCTCGCCGAAGACGGCGGAGGGCGTGTCGGGCGCCGGGTGGATGTTCGTCCTGAGCTCGATGAAGTCGCTGCTCGAGACCGGCGAGGCGCTTCCGCCCACGGGCTGACCTGCACACAGCCGAGTCCGCAGGATGCTCCGGCGCGCCGGCCGCCCCCGGCGCGGCGGGATAATGGCGGCATGACGGATGCTGACGAGGTCGACCGGATCGTGGGCGACTGGGAGCGCGAGCGACCCGACCTCGACTTCGCGCCGCTGCAGGTGCTCTCTCGCGTCGCTCGGCTCTCGAAGCACCTCGACCGCGCGCGGCGGCAGGCGTTCGCGAGGTCCGAGCTCGAGGCATCCGAGTTCGACGTGCTCTCGGCACTGCGCCGCGCCGGCTCGCCCTACCGGCTCTCCCCCAAGCAGCTGCTGCAGCAGACGCTCGTCTCGAGCGGCACCATGACCAACCGCATCGACCGGCTCGTCGAGCGCGGGCTCGTCAGCCGCCAGACCGACCCCAACGACGGCCGCGGCATCCTCGTCGAGATGAGCCCCGCCGGCCTCACCCGGGTGGATGCCGCGATCACCCGCCTCGTCGACGCCGAGGCCGAGCTGCTCGACAGCCTGCCCGCCGCCGAGCAGAAGCGGCTCGCCGGGCTGCTGCGCAAGCTCAGCCTCGGCTTCGACTGAGCGGCCCGGAGTGGCCCGGCGCGAGCCCGATGGCGCGGATCGTGCGGCGCCGAGCTACCGCCGCAGCACCTTGCGGGCGAGCCAGTTGCCGAGGAACTGCACGCCCTGCACGAACACGACGATGAGCAGCACCGCCGCCCACGTGATGACCGGCTCGAACTGCCGGTAGCCGTAGACCTGGGCGAACGTGCCGAGGCCGCCGCCGCCGATGAGGCCGGCGACCGCCGTCATGTCCACGATGGCGACGAGCACGAACGTGTACCCGAGGATGAGCGGCCCGAGCGCCTCGGGCACGACGACGGTGCCGAGGATCCGCAGCGGACTTGCGCCCATCGACCGCGCGGCCTCGATGACGCCGGGCGACACGGTGAGGAGGTTCTGCTCCACGATGCGGGCGATCGCGAACGACGCCGCGAGCGACAGCGCGAAGATCAGCGCGTTGTTGCCGATGCCCGTGCCGATCACGAGTCGTGAGAGCGGCTGCACGGCCGCGATGAAGATGATGAACGGGATCGGGCGGAAGAAGTTGATGACGACGTTCACGACGTTGTACACCGCGCCGTTGGAGAGCAGGCTCCCCGGACGCGTCGTGTAGAGCACGATGCCGAGCAGGAGGCCGGCCGTGCCGCCGATCAGCAGCGTGAGCCCCACCATGTAGAGCGTCTCGACCGCCGCGGCCCAGAACTCGCCCTGGAGTTCGAACAACCGGTCCATCACGGCACCTCCGTCACGTCGACGCGCTCGGCGATCCGCGCGAGCACCGCGTCGATCGCGGCATCCGCCCCCCTGATGGCGAGGGTGAGGTGGCCGAACGCGCGGCCCTGGATGTCGTTGATGCCGCCGTAGACGAGCTCGAACTCGAGGCCCGCCGCCGCGAGCTCGAGGAACACCGAGGCCTGCGAGACGTCGCCGTCCCGGAACGAGATCGTGACGATGCGGCCCTCGTGGCGCTCGCGCAGCACGTCGAGCTCGGCCGGCGACGGCACGCCCTTTACCACCGTGGACACGAAGCGCCGCGACGACGGGTTCTGCGGGTCCGAGAAGACGTCGAACACGTCGCCGTGCTCGATCACGCGACCCCCGTCCATCACGGCGACCTTCGTGGCGATCGACTGGATGACGTCCATCTCGTGGGTGATCACGATGATCGTCACGCCGAACTCCCGGTTCACGCGCTTGAGCAGGGCGAGCACCTCCTGCGTCGTCTCGGGGTCGAGCGCGCTCGTGGCCTCGTCGGCGAGCAGCAGGCGAGGCGAGGTGGCGAGCGCCCGGGCGATGCCCACGCGCTGCTTCTGCCCGCCCGAGAGCTGGTCGGGGTAGTTCCGCGCCTTGTCGGCCAGGCCGACGAAGTCGAGCAGCTCGGCGACGCGCGCCGCGATCTCGGCCTTCGAGGCGCCCGCGACCTTGAGCGGATAGGCGATGTTCTGCCATACCGTCTTCGCGCCGAACAGGTTGAACTGCTGGAAGATCATGCCGATGCCGAGCCGGATGCCGCGGAGCTCGCGTTCGGGCATGACCGTGAGGTCGCGGCCGTCCACCGTGATGCGGCCCGACGTCGCGGGCTCGAGCGCGTTGACGAGGCGCACGAGCGTGGACTTGCCCGCGCCCGAGTAGCCGATGATGCCGAAGACGTCACCCGCCTCGATGTCGAGGGTCACGTCGTCGACGGCCACGACCTGCGCACCGCCGCGCTCGGCCGGCGGGTACGACTTGCTGACGTTGGTGAGGCTCACGAGAGCCATGGATGCTCCTTCCGGAACGCCGAGACGGGCGGTGGGCTCTCGGCGCCCACCGCCCGCTCGCGTCGCGATCGATCCGTCGAATCGGTCGCGGGCGTCAGCCCTTCGCGGCCTTGGTGTCGGCCTCGACCTTGGCGAGGGAGTCCTTCAGGTCGGACACGGGCGTGGTGACGGGCACCGCCGTGCCACCCGAGGACTCCAGGAGGCCGGCCTGCACGTCGGGGTCGGTCTGGAAGATGTCGACGAGCTTCAGGTAGGTCTCGTTGTCGGCGTCGTCGGCCCGCGCCGCGAAGATGTTCACGTAGGGCAGCGCGTTCGGGTCGCTCGGGTCGTCCTGCGCGATCGCGTCCTCGAAGCTGAGGCCGGCATCGGCGACGAAGTCGTTGTTGATGACGGCGGCCGCGACGTCGGGCAGGGACGTCGGGGTCAGCGACGCCTCGAGGGCCGTCACCTTCACCTTCGACTTCGCCTCGTCGATGTCGGCGAGGTCGGAGAAGATCGAGCCACCGCTCTTGAGCTCGACGAGCCCGGCCGACTGCAGCACGAGCAGCGCGCGGGCCTGGTTCGAGGCGTCGTTCGGCACCGCCACGGTCTCGCCCGCGGGGATGTCCTTCACCGAGTCGTACTTCGTCGAGTAGAGGCCCAGCGGGTAGATCGCGGTCGCACCGATCGGCGTGAGGTCCTCGTCGGCCGACACGTTGTAGTCGGCGAGGTAGACGATGTGCTGGAACTGGTTGAGGTCGAGCTCGCCCTCGGTCAGCGCCGGGTTGGGCTGGGCGTAGTCGGCGAAGTCGACGAGTTCGATGTCGATGCCGGCCTCGGCCGCGGCATCCTCGAAGGCCGCCCACTGCGGGTCGGCCTTGCCGACGACGCCGATCTTCACGACGTCGTCGCCGTTCTCGCCGGCGGCGGGCGTGGCGCAGGCGGCGAGCGCGGCCACGAGCGGCAGGGTCGCCAGGGCGGCGAGGAGCTTGGTTGTGGTGCGTGACATTCCGGTGATTCCCTTTCGCGTGGGCGCGCCGCGATCAGGTGCTGATGGCATGGAGCTGGCATGGCTCCGCCACGGTTCGTGTCGGTGGGGGCGTCGATGCCGCGAACGCGGGCGCATCTCCACGTTAGGCGAAGTATCTTCGAGCGTATGACCACGTGGTCATGATCCGTCACAGTCCCTGCGACACCGACCCGAGAAGTCGACGGATGCTTCGAGCCCGTCAGGCCTCGAGCGCCTCCGAGACCTCGAGCCACCGCGTCTCGAGCTCGGACACCGTCGACTCGAGCGCGCCCAGCTCGTCGCCGAGCACGCCGAGCCCCACGTAGTCGCCCTGGTCGTGCTGCGCCAGCCTCTCGTGCAGCGCGGCGATCTGCGCCTGCAGCTTCTCGAGCCGCCGGTCGATCGACGAGCGCTCCTTCTCGGCGGTGCGTCGCTCCGCTCCGGTCAGGGCTGCGGATGCCGCCACGGCAGGCCGTACGTCACGAGCGGCATCCGACTCGCCGGCACCACCCGCGGCGACGGGACGCGTCGTGTCGGACGCCGCACCCGTGCCGCCCGCGGCATCCGTCGCCCGGCGCAGCTCGAGGTACTGGTCGACGCCGCGCGGCAGGTCGCGCAGGTGCCCGTCGAGGATCGCGAACTGCCGGTCGGTGACGCGCTCGATGAGGTAGCGGTCGTGGCTCACGACGAGGAGCGTGCCGGGCCACGAGTCGAGGAGGTCCTCGATGGCGGCGAGCATGTCGGTGTCGAGGTCGTTCGTCGGCTCGTCGAGGATGAGCACGTTCGGCTCGCTGAGGAGGATGAGCAGCAGCTGCAGCCGCCGCTTCTGGCCGCCCGAAAGGTTCTTCACGGGAGTCGAGAGCTGGGCGTTCGAGAAGCCGAGCCGTTCGAGCAGCTGCCCGGGCGTGAGCTCGACGGCCTTCGAGCCCTCGCCGATCCTGTACGCCGTGCGCTGTTCGGCGACCACCGCGCTGACCCGCTGGTCGGCCCACTCGGTGAGCTCCGACAGCTCCTGGCTGAGGGTGGCGATGCGCACGGTCGTGCCGCGCTTCACCCGTCCGGTGGTGGGCTGCACCGCCCCCGTCACGAGTCCGAGCAGCGTCGACTTGCCGGCGCCGTTCACGCCCAGGATGCCGGTGCGCTCGCCCGGGGCGATGCGCCACTCGAGCTCGTGCAGCACGGTCTTCGTCGTGGGCGCGCCCGGCGCGGCATCCGGAACCGGATACACGACCGACACGTCGAGCAGGTCGACGACGTCCTTGCCGAGCCTCGACACCGCGAGGCGGTTCAGCTCGACCGGGTTGCGCACGGGCGGCTCGTTCTCGATGAGCTCGTTCGCCGCGTCGATGCGGAACTTCGGCTTCGACGTGCGCGCCGGCGCGCCCCGGCGCAGCCACGCGAGCTCCTTGCGCATGAGGTTCTGCCGCTTCGCCTCGGATGCCGCGGCCATGCGGTCGCGCTCCACGCGCTGGAGCACGTACGCCGCGTATCCGCCCTCGAACGGCTCGACGATCCCGTCGTGCACCTCCCACGTGTCGGTGCACACCTCGTCGAGGAACCACCGGTCGTGCGTCACGACGACGAGCGCACCGGCATCCGTCGACCAGCGGCGCTTCAGGTGCCCGGCGAGCCAGGCGATGCCCTCGACGTCGAGGTGGTTGGTGGGCTCGTCGAGGAACACCACGTCCCAGTCGCCCACGAGCAGCGCCGCGAGGCCCACGCGCCGCCGCTGGCCGCCCGAGAGGCTGCCGACCTGCGCGTGCCACGGGACATCCGCCAGCAGGCCGCCGATGACATCGCGCACCTTGGGGYCGCCCGCCCAGACGTGCTCGTCGATGCCGCCGACGACCGCCTCGGCGACCGTGTGCCCCGGGTCGACGACGTCGGCCTGGTCGAGCATGCCGATCCGGATGCCGCGGCGGCGCGTCACCCGTCCGGCGTCGGGCTCGATCCGCCCCGCGAGCAGCTTGAGCAGCGTGGACTTGCCGTCGCCGTTGCGGCCCACGACGCCGATGCGGTCGCCCTCGTCGATGCCGAGGGTGACCTCGTCGAAGACGGTGCGCGTGGGGAACTCGAGGTGCAGGCGCTCGGCGCCGAGGAGGTGTGCCATGTCTGGCTCCACCCTACTTGCCCGCCCCGCGGCGCCCTCCCCGCTGCCGCCCTCCCCGTGCCACCCTCCCTCCCCGTGCCACCCTCCCTCCCCGTGCCACCCTCCCTCCC
>NZ_JBFUCL010000021.1:0-20574 GCF_056405255.1 Agromyces sp. P1_H4
GCGCAGCTCGATCCCGAGCCCGGCGAGCTCCCGATCGAGGTCGGCGAGCGTGTCGAGCACGGTGATCGAGGTCACCGACATGCGCGTGAGCTCGAGCGCGAGCGCCCGCACGCCGGGATGCGCTCGGGCGGCGTCGAGCACGGCGTTCTCGTTCGCGAGCACGTTCGCCGTGTAGAGCGGCCCGAGCAGCCGGATCGGCAGCACGTCGCCGACGGGCTCGCCGATGTCGACACGCAGCCGGTTGAGCTCGCGGAGCACCGCGCCGAACGTCGCCAGGATGCCGACGAGCACGGCCAGCAGCAGCCCCGCGGTGAGTCCGACCAAGGCAGTCACCGTCGCGATCCAGAAGTCGGTGCGGCTGATGCGCCAGAACCGCACGAGCGCGGGCACGTCGATGAGCCCGATCACCGCCACGAACACGAGCGCCGCGAGGGTGGCCTGCGGCAGGAGGCTCAGCACCGGGCCGAGGAAGAGCGCGACGAGCACCGCGAGCACCACGGTCACGAGCGTCGAGAGCTGGGTGCGCGCGCCGGCGCCCTGATTGACGGCGCTCTGCGAGAACCCGCCCGCCGCCGGCAGCACCTGGAAGAACGAGCCGAGGGTGTTGGCCGCGCCGGTCGCGAACAGCTCCTGGTTGCTGTCGACCTGCGGCTCACCTGACCGACGGATGCCGCGGGCCACCGCCGCGGACTCGAGGAACGCCATGATGGCGATCGCGAGCGCGCCGGGCAGGAGCGCGCCGAGGTTCGCGAACGAGGGCAGCTCGGGCGCGGGGAAACCCTGCGGCACCGGGGCGATGAGTTCGACGCCGGCCTCCTCGATACCAGCGAACGCCACGAGCAGGATGCCCCCGACGACCACGATCAGCGGCCCGGGCACGCGCGGCACCCACCGCTTCAGCACGAACAGCACCGCGATCGACGCGACCGACAGCGCGATGGTCGCCGCATTCGCCCCGGGCAGCGCCTCGCCCACCGCGATGAGCGAGCGGATGAAGCCGTGCCCCGAGTAGTTCTCGGTCTCGCCGAGGAGCTTCGGCAGCTGCCCCACGGCGACGGTCGCACCGACGCCGACCTGGATGCCCACGATCGTCGCCTTCGAGATGTTCTCGACCAGCGACCCCAGCTTCGCGAGCCGGGCGGCGAGCAGGATGAGGCCGACGATGAGCGTGAGCGTGATGAGGTCGGGGATGGGGTCGTCGGACCCCGCGGCGACACCGGCCGACACGAGCGTCGTCGCCGTGAGGGTGGCGATCGTCGAGGTCGTCGACACGCTCATCGCCCGGGACCCACCGAGCATCGCGTAGACCAGCATGGGCACCATGCACGTGTAGAGCCCGGTCTGCACGGGCAGGTTCGCGATGGTGGCGTACGCCATCGCCTGCGGGATCACGACCGCTCCGGCGGAGAGGCCCGCGAGCAGGTCGCGCCAGAGCCAGTCTCGCCGGTACCCGGCGAGGGTTGGGAACAGGAGCCGCGAGCGCCGGCTCGCGGCATCCGTCGTCATGTCATCCCGCGTCCGCGAAGACGCTCGACCAGTCCTGCTTGACGCTCACGACGGTGAAGCCGCGTTCGGATGCCGCGGCGAGCGCCTTCTGCGCACCTTGGTCGTAGGGCGCGTCACCTCGACCCGTGTCGTCGTCGTGGTGCACGAGCAGGGCGAGCCCCACCGCCCCCTGGTGCACGAAGTCGAGCATCGGGACGTCGCCGTTCGAGTTGCCCGCGGCCAGCAGGGGGCGCCGGCCGATGCGGCTCCAGATGCGGATGGGCTTCTCGTCGCCGTCGTCCATGAAGTCGAAGGCATCCGTGTAGCGGACCTGCGCCTCCTCCTCGTCGTAGCGGAGCCCGAGCGCGGAGCCGATCACCCGCTCGGGCGGGATCCCGTAGTAGTCCTCGCTCATGGGCCGCATGAAGTCGCGGTCGCCGCCCGAGACGATGTAGCAGGTGAAGCCGTTGGCCTCGAGGTGGCGCATGAGCTCCACCATCGGGGTGTACACCGCGTTGCGGTACGCGCGCTGGAGGGTGAGGTGCTTCGCCGTGCGATAGAACTCGGCGACCGAGCTCGCGTACTGCTCGACGCTCATGCCGTCGGTGAGCCGCACGATCGCGCCGATCAGGGTCTCGATGTCGGACTCGTCGCCGTCGTAGTGCTTGTCGATGGCGGCGCCGAGCCACGCGAGGTCGCCGCTCACCGCGGCCCGGTAGGGCTGGTGCTCGGCGAGCGACGGGTCGGCCTCTGCGGCGGCCCGCCACTGCTGCACGATGTAGTGCAGCTGGGTGGGCATCGGCTTCTCGGTCCAAAGCGTGCCGTCGTTGTCGAAGACCGCGACCCGCTGCTCCTCGGGCACCGCGTCGGGGCCCTCGGTGACGGATGCGACGAACTCGAGGATCGCGTCGCGGGTCGGTCCGTCGGCCCACGACGGCAGCACCGCCGCCGCCTCCACCGGCGTGCTCATTGCCGGGTCATCGCGATCTGCATCTGGTGCTCGGGATCGATGAGGTGGTCGTGGCTGTCGTCCCCCACGTCGATGCGCACCCACGAGATGCTGCCCGTGAACGCGTTGCCGGACGCGCCGTAGTCAGCGGAGACGGGCGACGCGGCATCCGCTCCGACATCCACCGTCTCGTCCACGGAGAAGAAGAACGGGAGCGTGCGTGACACTCGTCCCTCGCCGAGCTTCGCCTCACCGTCGTAGAGGGTCACCTCGCCGCCCTTGCCGAGGCCCCCGCCGTCGTACGCGAAATGCACGCGGAGCTCGTGCCCACCCGGCTCGAGCACGGCCTCGGAGGTGGTGTAGTCGGTCGCGATGCCCATGACGTTGTAGGCGAAGCGCAGCGTTCCCTCGTGCAGGTAGATGCTCCACCCGCCGTATGCACCGCCCTGGGCGATGATCACGCCCGCCGCGGCGGACTCGGGCAGCGTCACCTTCGCCGTCACGGTGAACGACTTGTTCTTGATGTTGATGACCGAGTTCTCGCTCAGGCGCTTCATACCGGAGTAGAGGGTCTGCGACGTCCCCTTCACGAGCGCGGGGCGGCCGGCGATCTCCTCGTTGAAGCGCTCCGCGGAGCGGATGTCCATCGGCAGCACGTTGAAGCGCGCGGCCTGGATCAGGAAGAGCCGCTGGAGTTCGGCGAGCTTCGCCGGCTCCGCGGCGGCGAGGTCGTTCGACTGGGTCCAGTCCTCCTCGACGTTGTAGAGCTCCCACACGTCGTCGTCGAGGCCGTGGCTCGACCCGAGCCACGGGTCCTTGTGCTTGGCGACCGCGGTCCAGCCCTTGTGGAAGATGGCGCGGTTGCCGAGCATCTCGAAGTACTGGGTGGTGTGCACCTCGTCGGCGTCAGAGGATTCGAAGGTGGAGTTCATCGGCGTGCCCTCGTAGGGACGCTGGGTGACGCCGTGCACGGTCGACGGCTCGGGGATGCCCGCCGCCTCGAGCACGGTCGGCGCCACGTCGATCACGTGCGCGAACTGGTCGCGGATCTCCCCGCGGGCAGCGATGCCGTTCGGCCACGACACGATCGTGCCGTTGCGGGTGCCGCCCCAGTGGCTCGCGACCTGCTTGGTCCACTGATAGGGCGTGTCCATGGCGTGCGCCCAGCCGATCGCGTAGTGGTTGTACGAGCGCGGGGTGCCGAGGTCGTCCTTGTGCTCGATGAGGTAGGCGTCGTCCTCGAGCTCGTTCATGTGGTTGATCGTGAACGCCTCATTGGTCGTGCCCTTCATGGTGCCCTCGGCGGATGCCCCGTTGTCGCCGATGATCACGTACACGAGCGTGTCGCCGAGCACGTCGAGCTCCTCGAGGGCGTCGAGGAGCTCGCCGACGTAGTGATCGGCGTACTCGAGGTAGCCGGCGTAGACCTCCATCTCGCGGGCGAGCACGGGGTGCAGGTCGGGGCTCATCTCGTCCCACGCGGGAATGCCGGGGCTGCGCTCGGTGAGCACCGCGTCCTGTGGGATGACGCCAAGCTCCTTCTGCCGCGCGAACGTCTCCTCGCGTACGGCGTCCCAACCCTGGTCGAACTTTCCCGCGTACTTGTCGGCCCACTCGACGGGCACATGGTGCGGCGCGTGGGTCGCGCCGGGGGCGAAGTAGGTGAAGAAGGGCTTGTCGGGGGCGAGCGCCTTCTGTTGCCTGGTCCAGTCGATCGCCTTCTGCGTCATGTCGGCCATGAAGTGGTAGCCCTCTTCAGGAGTGCCACAGGGCTCGACGGGCGTCGTGCCCTCGTAGATCGCGGGGTACCACTGGTTGGTCTCGCCGCCGATGAAGCCGTAGAAGTACTCGAAGCCGCCGCCGGGGCTCGGCCATTGGTCGAACGGGCCCACCGCGCTCGACTGCCAGACGGGCACCTCGTGGCACTTGCCGAACTGGGCGGTGCTGTAGCCGTTGAGCTTCAGGGTCTCGGCGAGTGGCGCGCAGTTGTTGGGGCGCAGCGAGTTGTAGCCGGGCGCGCTCGTGGCGATCTCTGTGATGCCGCCCATGCCGACGGTGTGGTGGTTGCGGCCGGAGAGCAGGGCGGCACGTGTCGGCGAGCAGAGCGCCGTCGTGTGGAAGCGGGTGTACTTCAGCCCCTGCGCGGCGACTCGCTCGAAGTTCGGCGTGTGCACTGGGCCGCCGAAGGCGCTCGACGCGCCGAAACCCGTGTCGTCGATGAGCACGACGAGCACGTTCGGCGCTCCCTCGGGTGGCAGCAGTCGCTCGATCGGCGGGTAGTGCGTGTCGGGGTCGGTCGCGTCGTACGTCACCGTGCCGGTGTAGGCAAGATCGGGGATGGGCAATGCCCCGCGCTGGAGTTCGCTACTGGTGCCGTTTCCCTTGAATTCGCGTGCCACGTGCCGAACCCCTCCCCCGAGCGCCGTCGACCGCCGGCGTCGGCGGTTCGCCTTCCACGCTGTCATGCGGCATCCGGCAAGGCAAGGGAGGAATGGCGAGCGAGCCTCAGCTTGCCTCGGGCACGCGCGGCTCCTGCGGCAGGTCGCGCACCGCCGGGCCCTCGATGCGGCGACCGGATGCCTCGAAGCGCGAGCCGTGCAGCGGGCAGTCCCAACTCATCTCGGCGTCGTTCCACTGCAGCACCCCGCCGAGGTGCGTGCACACGGCGCGCACCGCGCAGGTGCGGCCCTCCACCGTCGAGATCCCGTACGGCACGCCAGCGCGGGACACGACGACGCCCTGGCGCTCGGCCGGCGCCTCAGCCGGAGCGGGATGCAGCGCCGCGCCGCCCCAGCCCACGGCGATCCAGCTCGCCACCCGCGCCCCCTCGGCGGCGCCCCGAGCGAGGTCGGACGGCATGGTCGTCCGAGTGCCGATGACACGGATCCACGGGCGCCGCTCGCGCCACGGCACGCCGAGGATCTCCTCGGAGATGCGGATGCCKGCTGCCGCGCCGTTCGCGAGCCCCCACTTCGCGTAGCCCGTCGCGAGCCACACGCGTCCGAAGCCCCGCGGCATCCGCCCCACGAAGGGCACGAGGTTCGCCGACTGGTAGTCCTGCGCCGCCCACCGGTGCGTGAGCTCGGCGCCCGGGAAGTGCCGGCCCGTCCACGAGATCAGGTCGCGCACGCGGGCCTCGGTCGACGGGGCACGGCCCACCGGGTGCCCATTGCCGCCGACGAGGAGCAGCGGGGTCGCGTCGGCGCCGCCGACGACGTCGGGTGTCGTGCGGATCGACCGGGTCGGGTCGTCGACCGAGATGAAGAGCCCGGGCGGCGGGGCCTGCCCGACGCGATACGACGTGAGGTGCGAGCGCAAGGCGCTCGTCTTCGCGAAGTACAGCCCGCGCGTCATGGTGGGAGCGCCCGTGGCGATGACCGCGGCATCCGCTCGCACGGTGCCATGCGGTGTACGGAGTTGCACGGGCTTCGACGCATCGACGTGCTCGACGCGCATCCCCTCGAGCAGCACGCCGCCCTCGGCCACGAACGCGCGGGCCATCGCCTGGGCGAGGGCGTACGGGTCGAGCCCGAGCTGCCCCGGCAGGGCGACGGCGCCCGCGAAGGGGAAGGGCAGCTCCGGCAGCCCGCCGACGCGTTCGACCGGCAGCCCGGCCTCGGCGGCCGCCTCGAACTCGCGGTCGACCGTACGGAGTCCCTCGTCGGAGACCGCGTAGCTGTAGGCGGTCTCCTCGGACACGGGCACTCCGTGCTGCGCGGCGAACTCGGCGATCCAGTGCAGGCCGTCGAGGTTCGCGTCGGCGTACGCCCGAACGACGCGCGCCGAGTGCGCCGCCCGGATGCGCTGCAGCATCGCCGACTGCAGCACGCTCACCTTGCCCGTATTGCCGCCCGTCGCGAGCGCCGCGACGTGGTCGGCCTCGAGCACGACGACGTTCGCACCCGTGCGGCGGAGCATCAGCGCCGTGGAGAGGCCGGTGATGCCCGCGCCGACGACGGCGACGTCGAAGCGGTCGCGGGGAGGCGGGGCGCCGTCGGATCGCGGGAGCGCGGGCTCCGGCCCGAGCTCGTCGGCCACGGCCTGTGCTGCCCACAGCGACGTCATGCGACCAGTCAACGCCCACGGACGATGGAGCGCAACGACGCGGTCAGCGCGCGAGCAGCGCCGTCTTCAGTCGCACCGGGTCCACGCGCCAGTAATCGTGCACCTCGCCGTCGATGAGGAGCACGGGGATCTCCTCGGCGTACTGCTGCGCGAGCACGGCGTCGTCGAGGATGGATCGCTCCTCGAGCGACATGCGGCTCGCGGCATCCGTCGCCTGGATCTCGGCCAGCACCGACTGCACGACCACGCGCGCGTCGTCGCACAGGTGGCAGCCGGGCTTGCCGATGAGGGTGAGTCGGATGTCGCGGGTCACATGTTCCAGCCTACGCACGCGGCGCGGAGGATCGTCGACGAGTGGTCGACGAGGAAAGCGAAAACGCCAGGCCGCCTGGCCTGGCGCTCTGCCGGTCGTGCGAAGGACGACTACTTCTTGTTGCGACGCTGGTGACGCGTCTTGCGAAGCAGCTTGCGGTGCTTCTTCTTCGCCATGCGCTTGCGGCGCTTCTTGATGACGGAACCCATCGAAACCTCACAGAAAAGATCGAGACGGCCGCGCGTGCCGCAGCCAGAGGCGGGAAAGCCTCGCGCTAGTCTAGCCGATCCGGCGGGTGCGCCCGTCCGCACCCGTTCCATCCGGCTTCGCGGCATGCATTAGCGTCGAGGGATGCGCGCCCACGACGTCGTCATCCGCACCACGACCGAAGACGACTGGGCCTCCGTCCGCACGCTGCGCCTCGAGATGCTGCGCGACTACCCGCTCGCCTTCGGCGAGACCCTCGAGCACGCCGAGCAGGTCGACGAGGCCGGCTGGCGCCTGCGCGCGGCACGCGGCACGACCGGCGGGCAGACGTCGATCGTCGCCATCGACGGCGACCGCTGGGTGGGGCACATGGGCGGCTACATCCCGAGGGGCTCCACCGGGCCGCTGCTCGTCGGCGTCTACGTCGCCCCCGACTACCGGGGCGATGCGATCGGGGTCACCCGGCTGCTGCTCGAGGCGGTCGAGGACTGGGCGCGCGATCACGGCGACACCCTGCGGCTCGAGGTGCACGAGGACAACCCCCGCGCACGACGCTTCTACGAGAAGCTCGGGTTCACGCTCACCGGGCGCAGCCGTGAGTACGAGCTGGCGCCGGGCGGGCTCGAGCTTGAGATGATCAAGCCGTTGCGCTGACGGCTACTTGCGCTTCTTCGGCCCGACGACCGAGGTGACCTTCTGGGCGGTCTCGGCGAACGCCTTGCCGATGGCCGAGGCGAGGGCGAGCTGGTCGTGGTTGAGCGAGGCGGCATCTTCGGAGTCGACACCGGCGAGGGTCGCGGCATCCGCTGCGGCATCGGATGACACGAACGGAATGAGCCAGTCCTCCAGCACCTCGAGGGGGCCACGGTCGAGGTGGTAGTACCGGTGCTGGCCCTCCTCGCGCACGCCCACGAGACCCGCCTCGCGAAGCACCTTGAGGTGCTTGGAGACGGTGGGCTGGCTGAGGCCGAGGGTCGAGACGATCTCGGACACGCTGATCTCGCCGCCGGACGCGGGAACCGACGTCTCACGCTCGAGGAGGACCGCGAGGATGTCGCGTCGGGTCGTGTCCGCCACCACGTCGAAGATGTCCGCCATGCGTCAAGGCTAGTCATTCCCGGCGGGGAGTACCATGACTCACGCGTTGTCAGACGGTGGCGTGAGGGGGTCCGATGACGGCACAGCCGTTCCGCCGGCGCGGTGTGCCGTCGCGCTCGTGGATCGGCCGGTCGCGGGATGCGGTCGACGCGTTGGTGCGCAACTCGCCCTCGCGATTCGCGATCCTGATCTTCGCCGGCCTGGTGCTGCTGTTCACCCTCCTCTTCTCGCTGCCGATCGCGCGGGCCGGGGAAGGATCGGGCACGCCGCTGTACGACGCGCTGTTCACGGCGGTCTCGGTGATCTGCGTGACCGGTCTCGCGACCGTCGACATGGCGACGCACTGGTCACCCTTCGGCAACGCCCTCGTCTTCATCGGCGTGAACATCGGCGGCATCGGCGTGCTGACGCTGGCCTCCATCCTCGGCCTCGTCATCTCCCGCCGGCTGGGCCTGCGGGCCAAGCTCATCGCCGCCAGCGACTCCAACCCGTCGCGCATCCACGTCGGCCCGGTCTCGGAGCGCCAGGCGGTGCGGCTCGGCGAGGTCGGCGGCCTGCTCGTCACGGTCGCGATCAGCGCCCTCGTCATCGAGGTCGTGATCGCCCTCGCCATGATCCCGAGCTTCCTCGCCGTCGGATACGATCCGCTGCTCTCGGTCTGGTACGCCTTCTACTACTCCGCGATGGCCTTCACGAACACGGGGTTCAGCCCGAATCCGGGTGGTCTCGAACCGTTCCAGCATGACTTCTGGATGCTGTCGATGATGATGATCGGCGTCTTCCTCGGGAGCCTCGGCTTCCCCGTCATCTTCGCCCTGGCGAGGTCCTGGCGGCAGCCGCGCAAGTGGAGCGTCCACGTGAAGCTCACGCTCACGACCACCCTCATCCTCTTCGTGCTCGGTGCCGCGGCGTTCCTCCTCCTCGAGTTCAACAACCCGAAGACCTACGGGCGGCTCGACGCGGGCACCACCATCTTCGAGTCGCTCTTCATGTCGATGATGACCCGCTCGGGCGGGTTCGCGACCATCGACATGGCCGACCTCAACGGGTCGAGCCTGCTCGTGACCGACATGCTCATGTTCGTCGGCGGCGGGTCGGCGTCGACGGCCGGCGGCATCAAGGTGACGACCCTCGCGGTGCTGTTCCTCGCGGCGTTCGCCGAGGCGCGGGGCGCGCCGGCGATGGAGGCGTTCGGGCGGCGCATCCCGCGCGACATCCTGCGACTGGCGGTGAGCGTCGTGCTGTGGGGCGCCACCATCGTCGCGGTCTCCTCGATCACGATCACGCAGATCACGAAGCAGCCGCTCGACTTCGTGCTCTTCGACGTCATCTCCGCGTTCGCGACGTGCGGCCTGTCGACCGGCCTGACCGCCGAGCTTCCGCCCTCGGCGGTGTACGTCATGGCCGCCACGATGTTCATGGGGCGGGTTGGTACAGTGACACTCGCCGCGGCGCTGGCGGCCAGCCAACGCCGGCAGTTGTATCGCCGTCCGGAAGAGAGGCCCATCGTTGGTTGATCGGATCAGACACGACGCCCCGGTGCTCGTGATCGGCCTCGGCCGGTTCGGCGCCGCCACCGCAGGGCAGCTCGACCGGCTCGGTCGCGAGGTGCTCGCCGTCGACGACGACGAGGGCCTGGTGCAGAAGTGGGCCGAGCGGGTGACCCACGCGGTCGTCGCCGACGCCCGCAACATCGACGCCCTGCGCCAGATCGGCGCCCAGGACTTCTCGACGGCGGTCTGCGCGGTCGGCTCCTCGATCGAGGCGTCCGTGCTCATCACGGCGAACCTCGTCGACCTGAAGGTCCCGCAGATCTGGGCGAAGGCCATCTCGACCTCGCACGGCAAGATCCTCGAGCGCATCGGCGCGAATCACGTCATCTACCCCGAGCGCGAGGCCGGCGAGCGCACGGCGCACCTGGTCAGCGGGCGCATGCTCGACTTCATCGAGTTCGACGACGACTTCGCCCTCGTGAAGATGTATCCGCCCAAGCCGATCCGCGGCAAGAACCTCACCGATTCGGGCGTGCGCTCGCGTCACAACGTCACCGTCGTGGGCGTCAAGAGCCCCGGCAAGCCGTTCACGTATGCCACCCAGGACACGGTCGTGTCCAACCACGATCTCATCATCGTGTCGGGCACCGAGGGCGACATCGAGAAGTTCGCAGCGCTCGAATAGCGAGCGGATGCCGCGGCCGACGGTGCCCGGCCGCGAGCGTCGCGTCATCCGCTGTTTCGAGTATTCACAAAATTGTGAATCGGGCGTAGCATCGCGATCATGACCACTGTGATCAGCGCCCGCGGCCTCCAGAAGCGGTTCGGGCGCACCATCGCCCTCGACGGACTCGACCTGTCGGTCGAGGCCGGCGAGGTGCACGGATTCCTCGGCCCGAACGGGGCCGGCAAGACCACCACCCTGCGCATCCTGCTCGGGCTGGCGCGCGCATCCGGCGGCGAGGCGACGCTCTTCGGTCGCGACCCGTGGACCGACGCCGCCGAACTGCACCGCCGCATCGCCTACGTGCCGGGCGACGTCTCGATCTGGCCGAACTTCACCGGCGGCGAGGCGATCGACCTGCTCAGCCGGCTGCGCGGCGGCACGGGCGACAAGGCCGCGTACCTCGCGCGCCGGGAGCGGCTCTGCGAGGCGTTCCAGTTCGACCCGCGCAAGAAGGGGCGCTCGTACTCGAAGGGCAATCGGCAGAAGGTCGCGCTCATCGCCGCCTTCGCCACTCCTGCCGAGCTCTACCTCTTCGACGAGCCGACCAGCGGCCTCGACCCGCTCATGGAGCAGATGTTCAACCGCGAGGTCGACCGCATCGCCGACGAGGGGTCGACCGTGCTGCTCTCGAGCCACATCCTCTCCGAGGTCGAGGCGCTCTGCGACCGCGTGAGCATCATCCGCGCGGGGAAGACCGTCGAGAGCGGCACCCTCGCCGAACTCCGCCACCTCACGCGCACCGAGATCTCCTTCGCCCACGACCCGTCGCGAGAGGCCGCAGTCACGGCGATCCCGGGCGTTCACGACCTCGTCATCGACAGCGGGAGGGTGCGGTTCACCGTCGACAGCGACCACGTCGCGGGGGTCCTGCCCGAGCTCGCGCGCATCGAGGTGCAGGGACTGACGGTCGCCCCGCCCTCCCTTGAGGACCTCTTCCTGCGCCACTACGGCGAAGAGCTCACCCCGGCCGGAGCCGAGGCCCGCGCGTGACCCCGTTCATCGTGCTGCTGCGGCAGCGCATCCGCCGCGACCGGCTGCAGCTCGCGCTGTGGATCCTCGGCACCGCGCTGCTCGCCTACGCCTCCGTCTCGGCGGTGTACGACACCTACGGCGAGGAGCAGGACCGACGCGAGATCCTCGGCGTGGCCATCGCCACCCGCACGATCCTCATCTTCCGCGGCACGCCCAACGGCATCAGTGACGGCGCGTTCGCGTTCTTCCTGCTGTTCGCGTGGCTGGCGCTCATGGGCGGTCTCATGAGCACGTTCCTCGCGGTGCGCCACACCAGGCAGGAGGAGGAGCAGGGCCGCGCCGAGTCGATCGCGGCGACGCCCGCGGGCCGCATCCTGCCCACGACCGCAACAGTGGTGCACGGCGTGCTCGCCAACATCGTGCTCGGCCTGTTCATCGCCCTCGCAGTCATGGCGAACGGCCTCGAGCCGGGCGGTTCGTTCGTGTGGGGCGCGGCCATCGCCGTGTCGGGCTTCGCGTTCCTCGCGTTCGGGCTGTTCGCCGCCCAGCTGTTCCGCACGTCGCGCGGCGCGAACGGGATCTCGGTCGCCTTCGTGCTCGTGGCCTACCTGCTGCGTGGCATCGGGGATGCGGCGGGCACGCCGTCGGAGGACCTGCTGCATGTGACCCCGGCCTGGCCGAGCTGGCTCTCTCCCATGGGCTACGGCCAGTTCACGGGCGCCTACGTCGAGAACGACCTGACCCCGCTGCTCATCCCGCTCGCCTTCGCGGCGGTGCTGATCGGCGTCGTCTACGGCCTGCAGTCCGTGCGGGACCAGGGCGCGAGCCTCCTCGCCGGACGGGCCGGCCGCGCGACCGCGGGCCCGGTGCTCTCGAGCTCGTTCGGGCTCGCCTGGCGGCTCAACACGTCGATCCTCCTCTCCTGGACGGCCGGCGCCGTGGCGACGGGGCTGCTCGCGACGTCGCTCTCGTCGGTGATCAMCCAGGCCGCGACCGACACGCCCGCGGTGCTCGAGACGCTCCGGCGCGCGATCGGCAGCGAYGCCTCGATCGAGGAGGCGTTCGTCGCCGTGTTCTACGGCATCGTCGGCGTGCTGGCCGCGTGCTGTGCCGTCCAGGTGGGCATCCGGGCGCGGCAGGAGGAGGCCCACGGCACCGCCGAGCTCATCCTCGGCACGCCCGTCCCGCGCATCCGCTGGCTGCTCGAGTACTGGATCGTCGGCACGATCGTCATCGTCATCGTGCTCGCTGCGGCGGCCCTCGCGGGCATCGCCGGCGCCGGCGCGGCATCCGATCCCGAGTCGCTCGTGCCGAACGTGCTCGAGGCGGCGGCGGCGCAACTGCCGGCCTGCCTCGTGTTCCTCGGGCTCACCCTGCTCGTGTTCGCATTCCTGCCGCGCGCGACGATCTCCGTCGGCTGGATCGCGGTCGGCGTGGCGGCGATCCTCGGCACCTTCGGCCCCATCCTGCAGTTCCCCGAGTGGGCCGTCGACCTCTCGCCGTTCGCCCACTCGCCGGTTCCGGCGGGCGGGGAGACCGACTGGTCGGGTGGCATCTGGATGCTGGCGATCGGGCTCGCCGCCGGTGCGGTCGCCGTGCTCGCCATGCGCCGCCGCGAGCTCGCGAGCGGCGGATGAGAGCGAGCGGCGGATGAGAGACTGAGCGGATGCCACGCGACGAGCAGGGCCTGAAGGCCGCGGTCGACCAGTCGGCCGCGGTCCTCACCGCGGCGGGCTTCCCCCGCATGCCGGCCCGCGTGCTCATGGCGCTCGTGGTCGCCGACCGCGGCGGCCTGACCGCGAGCGAGCTGGGCGAGCAGCTCGGCGTGAGCGCGGCCGCGATCTCGGGCGCGGTCCGGTACCTCGAGCAGATCGGCATCCTCCACCGGCTCCCCCAGCCCGGCAGCCGGCGCGACAAGTGGGAGTTCCTCGACGACGCCTGGTACACGGCACTCATGGCGAAGAGCCCGATCTACGGCGTGATCGCCGACCTCGGCGACCGCGCCGCCGACGCCATCGGCGACGAGACGGCCGCCGGTGCCGTGCGGGCCCGGGAGATGGCGCGGTTCTACCGCTTCGTCGACATGCGCATGCCCGACCTCATGCGCGAGTGGGAGACACTGCGCGGGGAGCCCGCGGCGGAATCAGGATGAGGACGCTCAGCCGGCGAGCATGAGCACGAGGTTCACGAGCCCGGCGACGGAGGCGATCGCGAGCAGGACGAACCCGAGCCAGCGCGTCACCCGCCGGCCCACCGGCGGCTCGTGCAGGCGGAGCCGGTCGGGCTCCCGCTCGCGATAGTAGGCGGGCTCCTCTTCGAGGTTCCGGACGTGCACGCGCTCCTCGTCGCTCAGGCGACGCTGGTGGAAGGCCCCCTCCGCGAACCAGCGCACGGTCGACCCGTGCTCCTGGTCGATGACGACCGCGTCGGTGCGCAGCCATCGGCCATCGGCGAGCCGGATGAGGAGGGCCAGCAAGAGGCACACTAGCGCGCCCGCGAGGGCGATCCACCCGATCACCTCGGTGACGACCGAGATGACCTCCGATGCTTCCATGCGATCACGGTATCGGACGGCGAGCGCGCCGCCCGACCCCGCCGCCGTCACGCGCCCAGCGCGGCGTGAGCAAGACGTTCGGATCGGGCGGCCGGCCGTTAGGAAGCCGTGAGGACCGGCGCCGCGACATCCGCCGCGGTGTTGCATCGGATGCGCAGTCGAACCTGCCCGCCCACCGCGTTCGCGGCCGGCGGTCATCGCATTCCCTGGAGTCCTCGTGCTCGATCTGATCTACGCCATCGCGATCATCGCGGTGTTCGTCGTCGTGGGCCTCATCGCGAAGGGGGTCGAGAAGCTGTGATCGTCTTCGAGCTGCTCGCCGCCGCGTTGGGTGTCGCCGCCGTGGTGTACCTCGTGTACGCCCTCATCAAGCCCGAGCGGTTCTGATGGACGTCCTGTTCGCCGTCCTGCAGGCGGCCACCCTCGCCCTGATCCTCGCACTCGTGTACCGCCCGCTCGGCGACTACATGGCGCACCTCTACACCACGACGAAGGACTGGAGGGTCGAACGCGGCCTGTACCGCCTGGTCGGCGTCGACCCCCGCTCCGAGCAGTCGTGGCCGGCCTACCTTCGCGGCGTGCTCGCCTTCTCGGTGGTCGGCGTGTTCTTCGTCTACATCCTGCAGCGCGCGCAGGCCGTGCTTCCGTACTCGCTCGGGCTCCCCGCGGTTCCCGAGGGGCTGTCGTTCAACACGGCGGCGTCGTTCGTGACGAACACCAACTGGCAGTCGTACTCGCCCGAGCTCACGATGGGCTACACGGTGCAGCTCGCGGGCCTGGCCGTGCAGAACTTCGTGTCCGCGGCCGTCGGCATCGCCGTCGCGATCGCCCTGGTGCGCGGCTTCGCCCGTCGCAGGTCGGGCACGATCGGCAACTTCTGGGTCGACCTGTTCCGTGGATCGTTCCGGCTGCTCCTGCCCCTGGCCGTGCTCAGCGCGATCGTGCTCATCGTCGGCGGAGTGGTGCAGAACTTCAACGGCTTCACCGAGCTCACGACGCTTGCGGGCAACACGCAGCACCTGCCCGGCGGCCCGGTCGCCTCGCAGGAGGCGATCAAGGAGCTCGGCACGAACGGCGGCGGATTCTTCAACACGAACTCCGCCCACCCGTTCGAGAACCCGACGTCCTGGACGAACCTCATCGAGATCGTGCTCATGCTGGCGATCCCGTTCGCCCTCCCCCGCACATTCGGCAAGATGGTCGGCAGCAACAAGCAGGGCTACGCGATCCTCGCGACCATGGCGTCGCTGTTCGTCATCTCGCTCGTGGCGCTGACGCTGCTCGAGGCCAACGGAGCCGGCACTGCCCCGCAGCTCGCCGGCGGCGCGATGGAGGGCAAGGAGCAGCGCTACGGCATCTACGCCTCGACGCTCTTCGGCACGACCTCCACGCTCACCTCGACGGGTGCCGTGAACTCGATGCACGACTCGTTCACCGCCCTCGGCGGCATGCTGCCGATGCTCAACATGATGCTCGGCGAGGTCGCCCCCGGCGGTGTCGGATCCGGCCTCTACGGCATGCTCGTGCTCGCGGTCATCGCGGTGTTCMTCGCCGGACTCCTCGTGGGCCGCACGCCGGAGTACCTCGGCAAGAAGCTCGGCCCGCGCGAGATCAAGCTCGCGAGCCTCTACATCCTCGTGACGCCGATCCTCGTGCTCGCGGGCACCGCCCTGAGCTTCGCCATCCCGGGCGTCCGCGAGGACGTCGAAACGGTCTCGATCTGGAACCCGGGCGTCCACGGCATGTCCGAAGTCCTCTACGCCTTCACGTCGGCGTCGAACAACAACGGCTCCGCCTTCGCGGGACTCACGGCGAACACGCCATGGCTCAACACGGCGCTCGGCGTCGCGATGCTGCTCGGCCGATTCGTGCCGATCATGCTCGTGCTCGCCCTCGCGGGCAGCCTCGCCGCGCAGGACAAGGTACCCACGACTGCCGGCACCCTCCCTACATATCGGCCGCAGTTCGTCGGCCTCCTCGTCGGCGTGACGGTCCTCGTCACCGCCCTCACGTATTTCCCCGTTCTCACGCTGGGTCCCCTGGCGGAAGGGCTGAACTGATCCATGTCCACGACCATCTCCGAAATGACCAGCCACACCCCGCGGCCGATGGGTTCGCCGTCGAAGCGCCCCATGGGCGGGTTCGGCCCCGCGCAGCTCTTCCGGGCCCTGCCCGGTGCCCTGCGCAAGCTCGATCCGCGCGACATGTGGCACAACCCCGTCATGTTCATCGTCGAGGTCGGCGCGGCGCTCACCTCGGCGCTCGCGATCGCCGAGCCGTTCTTCGGCGGGCCCGGTGTCTCCGGCGGCACCGAGGTGCCGGGCTCGTTCACCTGGGCCATCGCCGTCTGGCTGTGGCTCACCGTGATCTTCGCGAACCTCTCCGAGGCGGTCGCCGAGGGCCGGGGAAAGGCGCAGGCGGACACCCTGCGGCAGACGCGCACGTCGACGATCGCGCACCTCGTCACGAGGTACGACGAGGTGGCGGATGCCGCAGCCGAGCGCACCCCGGTGAGCGAGGTCCCGTCGGGCGACCTCCGGCTCGGCGACATCGTCGTGGTGTCGGCGGGCGAGTCGATCCCCGGCGACGGCGACATCATCCAGGGCATCGCCTCGGTCGACGAATCGGCCATCACGGGCGAATCGGCGCCGGTCGTGCGCGAGTCCGGCGGCGACCGCTCCGCGGTCACCGGCGGTACCCGCGTGCTCTCCGACCGGATCGTGGTGCGCATCACCTCGAAGCCCGGCGAGACCTTCGTCGACCGCATGATCGCGCTCGTCGAGGGCGCATCGCGCCAGAAGACGCCGAACGAGATCGCGCTGAACATCCTGCTCGCGAGCCTCTCGATCATCTTCGTGGTCGTCGTGCTCACGCTGAACCCGATCGCGTCCTATGCCGCAGCGCCGGCGTCGATCACGGTGCTCGTCGCGCTCCTGGTCTGCCTCATCCCGACGACGATCGGCGCGCTCCTCTCGGCGATCGGCATCGCCGGCATGGATCGGCTCGTGCAGCGCAACGTGCTCGCGATGTCGGGCCGCGCGGTCGAGGCCGCGGGCGACGTCACGACGCTGCTCCTCGACAAGACGGGCACCATCACGCACGGCAACCGGCAGGCGAGCGACTTCGTCCCGATGCCCGGGGTCGACGTCGTCGAGCTCGAACGGGCCGCAGCGCTCGCCTCGCTCRCCGACCCGACGCCCGAGGGATCGTCGATCGTGACGCTCGCGGCCGAACGCGGCATCCGCTTCGATGAGGCCCCGGCCGGCGAGGTCGTGCCGTTCACGGCGCAGACCCGGATGTCGGGTCTCGACCTGGCCGACGGGTCGATCGTCCGCAAGGGCGCCGGGTCGGCGGTCATCGGCTGGGTCGAGGAGGGCGGCCCGATCCCGTCGAGCGTGAAGGAGGAGCTCGACCAGCGTGTCGACGCGATCTCCGTCAGCGGCGGGACCCCCCTCGTCGTCGCGCGGAGGACCGCCGACGGCATGACCCGCATCCTCGGCGTCGTGCACCTGAAGGACATCGTCAAGGACGGGCTCGTCGATCGCTTCCGCGAGCTCCGCCAGATGGGGATCCGCACCGTGATGATCACGGGCGACAACCCGCTCACCGCCAAGGCCATCGCGGCCGAGGCCGGCGTCGACGACTACCTCGCCGAGGCCACACCCGAGGACAAGATCGCCCTCATCCGGAAGGAGCAGGCGGGCGGCAACCTCGTCGCGATGACCGGCGACGGCACGAACGACGCGCCGGCGCTCGCGCAGGCCGATGTCGGCGTCGCGATGAACTCGGGCACGTCGGCCGCGAAGGAGGCCGGCAACATGGTCGACCTCGACTCCGACCCGACGAAGCTCATAGAGATCGTGGCCATCGGCAAGCAGCTGCTCATCACGCGCGGCGCGCTCACGACCTTCTCCATCGCGAACGACGTGGCGAAGTACTTCGCGATCATCCCCGCGATGTTCGCCGGGATCTTCCCAGGACTCCGGGTCCTGAACATCATGCAGCTGAGCTCGCCCGCCTCGGCGGTGCTGTCGGCGATCGTCTTCAACGCGATCATCATCGTGCTGCTGATCCCGCTGGCGCTGCGCGGGGTGAAGTACCGGCCGCTCGGGGCATCCGCCGTGCTGAACCGCAACCTCCTCATCTACGGCGTCGGCGGCATCATCGCCCCGTTCATCGGCATCTGGCTGATCGACCTCGTCGTCCGCCTCATCCCCGGGTTCTGAGCCCGGACGCGAAAGGAAGCAACAGACATGAGTACGACTCGCACGACGGCCCGCACCACCTGGGTGGCGATCCGCGCGATGCTGCTCCTCACCCTCGTGCTGGGCGTCGGCTACACCGCCGTGATCACCGGCATCGGGCAGGTCGCCATCCCCGCGCAGGCGAACGGCTCGGTCGTCCGCTCGGGCGACGAGGTGGTGGGCTCCGCCCTGATCGGCCAGTCGTTCACGGATGCCGCCGGCGACGCCCTGCCCGAGTGGTTCCAGCCGCGCCCGTCCGCCGCCGGCGACGGGTACGACGCCGGCGCCTCGAGCGGCAGCAACCTCGGCCCCGAGAACGAGGACCTCGTCGCGGCCATCGAGGAGCGCAGGGCCCAGGTCGCCGCATTCAACGGCGTCGCAGAGGACGAGGTGCCCGCGGACGCGGTGACGACGTCGGGTTCGGGCCTCGACCCGCATATCAGCCCCGAGTACGCCCGGCTCCAGGTCGCCCGCGTGGCCGAAGCGCGAGGGCTGCCCGAATCCGAGGTGGGCGACCTCGTCGAGTCTAGGATTCAGGCACGGGACCTGGGGTACCTGGGCGAACCCACCGTGAACGTGCTGCAGCTGAATCTCGCCCTCGAAGGACTGAGGTAGGCACCGATGAGACGGGGGCGTCTGCGCGTGCTCCTCGGCGCCGCTCCCGGCGTCGGCAAGACCTACACCATGCTCGAGGAGGGCCGGCGTCTCGCCGACGAAGGCCACGACGTGGTCGTGGCCTTCGTCGAGACGCACGGCCGCGCGGCCACCGCCGCCATGACCGCAGGACTCGAGATCGTGCCCCGGCGCACCGAGGACCACCGCGGCATGTCCCTCGAGGAGATGGACCTCGACGCGGTGCTCGAGCGGAAGCCCGAGATCGCCCTCGTCGACGAGCTCGCGCACACCAATGCGCCCGGCTCGCGGCATCCGAAGCGCTGGCAGGACGTCGAGGACCTGCTCGCCGCCGGCATCGACGTGATCTCCACGGTGAACACCCAGCACATCGAGTCGCTCGGCGACGTGGTGCTGCAGATCACCGGGGTGCCGCAGCGCGAGACCATCCCCGACTCCGTGCTGCGCTCGGCCGACCAGATCGAGGTCGTCGACCTGGCCCCGCAGGCGCTACGCGACCGGCTCGCGAGCGGGCTCGTGTACCCGGCCGAGCGCATCGACGCCGCGCTCTCGAACTACTTCCGCCTCGGCAACCTCACCGCCCTGCGCGAGCTCGCGCTGCTCTGGCTCGCCGACGAGGTCGACACCGCGCTCAAGGCCTACCGTGCCGAGCACGGCATCCGCGGCAACTGGGAGGCGCGCGAACGGGTCGTGGTCGCACTGACCGGCGGGCCCGAGGGCGAGACGCTGATCCGCCGCGGCGCGCGCATCGCGTCGCGCTCCTCGGGCGGTCAGCTCATGGTCGTGCACGTGACCAGTCCCGACGGGCTGCAGGCGCGGCATCCGGGCACCCTCGAGCACCAGCGCACGCTCGTCGAGCAGCTCGGCGGCACGTTCCACCAGGTCGTCGGCGAGGACGTTCCGCGTGCGCTCGTCGAGTTCGCCCGGGCGTCGGATGCCACGCAGCTCGTCATCGGCGTGAGCCGCAGGTCGCGCCTCGCGGCCGCCTTCACGGGGCCCGGCATCGGCGCGACCGTCATCCGCGAGTCGGGCGACATCGACGTGCACATCGTCACGCACCAGGCGGCCGGACGGAACCTCGCGCTGCCGAGGCTCGGCGGTGCGCTCAGCCGGCGACGGCTCATCGCCGGGTTCGCGGTCGCCCTGATCGCCGGACCGCTCCTCAGCTGGCTGCTCGTGTCCTTCCGCACCGATGAGTCGATCACGAGCGACGTGCTCGCCTACCAGCTGCTCGTCATCATCGTCGCGCTCATCGGCGGCATCTGGCCCGCCCTGTTCGCCGCGGTGCTGTCGGGACTCACGCTGAACTTCCTGTTCGTGGAGCCCCGGTTCACGCTCACGATCAGCGACCCGCGGCAGTTCCTCGCCGTCGTCCTCTACGTCACGAACGCCCTGCTCGTGAGCTACGTCGTCGACCAGGCCGCCCGGCGATCGCGAGCCGCCCAGCGCTCCGCCGCGGAGTCCCAGCTGCTCGCCACCCTGGCCGGCAGCGTGCTGCGTGGCGAGGACGCACTGCAGGCGATGGTCACCCGAACGCGCGAGGCGTTCGGCCTCACCGGGGTGCGGTTGCTCGTCGACGGCGAACCGCGGGTCGCCGATGGCGAACCGTCGCAGGACGATCGKGTGACGACCGTGCCGATCGGCGAGCACGCGGTGCTCGAACTGCACGGCCAGGACCTCGAGGCGTCGGAGCGCCGGCTGCTCGGGGTCATCGCGGCGCAGGTCGACCAGGCGATCGAGCACGGCGCGCTCGCCGAGGCCGCCGAGGCGGCCGGGTCGCTCGCCGAGACGGATCGGGTGCGCTCGGCACTCCTCGCCGCGGTGGGTCACGACC